>CAYFGZ010000102.1:0-12715 GCA_964342575.1 uncultured Nisaea sp.
TAATATCATCAAGACGATCTAGCATTTCTGCCGCCCTGGTTTCAGCTCGGCTGTTTTGATCACTATCAGTAGTCGTTTCTTGCAACGCTACTATAGCGTCGAGTGCAGATACTTTAACCGATGGTACAACGCTTTCGGTCGCAATTTCTCCTGCCAGTATATTACCGAAGGTTCCATCCATCTCTTTTGTAACGCCCTTGTTCCGCTTTACGTCAGAAACGCGGTTACGCCTTACCTGGTCAACTTTCATTGCTAGTCTTTTTCCAAAACCCTTTTTTATGTGTAAATGATTATATCACGATCACGCCAACGGCATACTTGTTTAGTTTTAAAACTAGAAAACGAAATAAGGGCTTTGAAAGGGAGCTAGTAAATACAGCACTTTAATTTATCGACTTTTTGACAGGATTTTTATACTAGAATGGGGTTTTTAATAAAATATTCCTTGCTGTAATAAACTGGCACAAAAATAGCATTAAAATTAAGTAACCTAGTAAAATATAGCGCGACAAAAATGAAAACGGTAAAAAAACAAAATGTGTCATTTCAATCAAAACATTCCTAATATAGTCAAGAAAACCGGCAGTTTTCTTGCGATATTATGTTACTTTTTTATATCTAGCACAGAGCCAACAAGTCCACAGACACGCATCAAAGACATTGTGGACTTCGAGGGTGTTCGCGAGAATATGCTAATTGGTTACGGCCTTGTCGTCGGCCTAAACGGCACAGGGGATACTCTGGGTTCCTCTATTTTTACACGCGAAAGTTTGGTTGGCATGTTGGAACGATTAGGCGTAAATGCTCGGGATGATTCGCTAAAAACAGACAACGTCGCAGCCGTAATGGTAACCGCTACTTTGCCCCCTTTTGCAAAGCAGGGCACGCGAATCGACTTATCGATAAGTGCTATCGGCGATTCAAAAAGTCTTCTTGGGGGGACGTTACTAGTTACCCCCTTAGTTGGAGCGGACGGCGAAGTTTACGCCGTTGCGCAGGGCCCAGTAGCTGTGGGGGGCGTATCGGCGGGGGGAGCTGGAGCCGAAGTAAGCAAAGGAGTACCTACAAACGGGCGTATCGCAAGTGGCGCCATTATAGAACGCGAAATAGCATTTAATTTACAAGGATTAGATACGCTAAGGATTTCACTTCGAAATCCTGACTTTACAACTGCTCGACGGATAGCTCAGGCGATAAATTCGTATGTCGGAGGTCCAATAGCACAATCAAGAGATTCAGCAACTGTTTCCTTAGTTGTACCGGATAACTATCGAGGTAGAACTGTTGCACTCATCACAGATATTGAACAACTTCGCGTAACACCCGATATTTCCGCAAAGGTCGTTATCGACGAACAAACTGGGATAATTGTAATGGGAGAGAATGTCCGCATTAGCACGGTTGCAATAGCTCAGGGAAATCTAACGATCCGAATCACCGAAACACCCCAGGTGGCGCAGCCGCAGCCATTTTCCGAAACAGGTGAGACCGTTACTGTGCCTCGAACACAGATCGAAATAGATGAAGATAGCGAAAAACGGCTTAGCGTGTTGTCAAATAGCGTAACTTTGCAAGAGTTAGTTGACGGCCTTAACTCACTTGGAATAGGCCCGCGTGATATGATCTCAATACTGCAAGCGATCAAAGCAGCCGGTGCACTGCAAGCTGAAATAGAATTGCTTTAGGGATTAACTAAATGGATTCGCTCTCATCTTCAATAACTGCATCCTCTCTCGCCACCCTAGGAGGCGGAGATTCATTTCGAAAACTGCCTGGAAAAGGTCTTAAGCAAGGACAAAGCAGTGCCGAAATTAAAAAAGTTGCTCGGCAGTTCGAAGGTATGTTTTTGTCACAAATGTTTGGTCATATGTTTAAGGGTATTAAAACGGATGGGCTGATGGGGGGAGGCAACGGTGAAGAAATTTTTAGAGGGCTTCTCCTTCAAGAATATGGCTCATCGGTTGCTAAAGCTGGCGGCATAGGCTTGGCAAAATCTATAGAACGCCAATTATTGACGCTTCAGGAGACTAAGTGATGGTAGACCACCGAGCTGTAGTGGAAAGATTTGTCGGTAGCATGACAAGTCTGATGGAACTCCTAGTCCAAGAAACAGCTATTTTAACTGCAAACAAATATAAAGAACTGGAACCGCTTCAGACAAGGAAAGTACAACTTGCTAAAGCCTATGAAGATGCTCAAAATAGTTTACAGGAAAACGCAAATACCCTAGATCACCTTACAAGCGAGGAAAGAGACGACCTAAAGCTATTATACAAAAAGTTCAGAGGTGTGCTGTCTGAAAATATGATTGTCCTTAGAGGGTCGCATGACGCTACCGACCGAGTTATCAAATTGGTGATTGACGCAGTCAAAAAAGAGCGGGGAATGAGCCCGGAATCCAGTACAGCGTTCAAATCACGACCCCAGGGATACCAGGCATATACAAGGGCAGAAAATACTAACGCAACCATCCGAGGCTATTTATAACATTCATCCAGCGGCAATTGGGCACTTGAAATCAGCGAAAAAGATCCTATTATCCCAATAATAACTCCATAACTCGAGCATCATCAGGGGCGATCTCTTGCATATCCTCTAGTAGCTTTTCAGCAGCTGAATCATCGCCAATATTTTTCATGACCTTATACGCTGTCAACAGGATTTCCAAGCTGGCCGAATCCATATCTAAAGCCTGTTCTATCTTCTCTCTAGCTTCAGTTTTATTATTATTTAACGAGTCCGAAAGAGCGATTACAGATAGGAGAGAAGGATGCCCCTCCCCGTTAATCTCCGTTGCTCGGTCTAATTCTTGTTGGGCCTCTTCTTTTCTATCTAGATCAATTAATGTGGCAGCGAGGCCAGATCGACATCGTATATCGTCTGGATCCACCTGCAAGCCGGATCTAAAGGTTCGTTCAGCCAGCTCAGGATCTGCAAGAGCATTCAAAATTACACCGAGCTGGACAAAGGTCGTCACATCGCCAGCGTCTAATTCTATGGCATGATTGGAAAATTCTAATGCACTTACTAGATCACCCGTCTCCAAAGAAAGTAGGCCTTGCCACTTGCTATAACTAGCATTTTCTCTGTCTATCTCTTGGGCGGCCTTTAAAATAACTTTGGCATCTTCCCTTCTATTTGAGGCCCTCATACCCAGCGCAATATAAAACCTTGCATCCGCGTGATCTGGATCTAACTCCATTACTTTTCTCAGTGCCACCTCCGACTCTCGAATATCATTTTGTTCGAGCAGCAGAATACCCAAATGTAGCAAATACCTAGTATTTTTCGGCTCAATTTGTATGGCCGTAGCGTAAAAGTCCTTGGCTGCCTCAGTTTCTCCGCATTGCATGCACAATAAGCCTGCAAGATCCAATGCTTTTGCATTATGTGGGTCAAGGTCTAACGCTTGTAAATAATAATCTCTAGCCTGCTCTATATCACCAGAGTCATGGTGTGATATGCCATCCGCAATCAATTGCTCCACGAGGTCTTCGTTTTTATCGGTCATTACCACCCCATTTTGCAGCCTGTTTCGGTCGAAGGTTCTTAGATGCGAACACCCAATGGACTATGAATACCACATATTGGGCATGCTGGTAAATTTTTTAATATATATTGAGTGATTTTTTTTAAAAACTACTTATCATTGAGCATGGATCCAACCGTGCGAAACGAACTGCTTCTGGAAGAAAACAACGTAGCTACAATCTAGCTTTTGTTAGGTTGTTTGCTAAAAGAGTAAGTCAACCTCAAGTATTACCAAGCCCGTCTGCTATACCAACGGTTGAAGTAGCAACCGAGTTACTAACGCTCGGACTTTGGCTTCCGCCTTCTGATTGAACGCGAACGCCCTCTCCAACACTATTTGCCTCAGCGCCGACGGTCTGTAACGAGCTGGGGTTAGCACCTTGCTCTGTCCCGCTAGGCTCCATCCGCCGTGCCGCAGCCTCTGCCGTCGCCTGTCGCCCTTTTATTACACTTTGCTGGGGGTATTCCTGCTTTACTTCGCCAGATAGGCCATCCCTTACTCTGAAAATCACTGCAAGCGACTCACTATCAAATTGTATAACTGGAGTAATAAATAAACCAGCAGTGCTTCGTGCTTTCTGAGAAGGTTTAGCTGCACTATCCGCTGGCGACTGCGCCGCAGTTGGCTGTGCTTGCTTTTCGCTGTTCCCTACGGGCTGCGATGGTGTAATTTTACTTGCTTCCACTTCACCCTCCATTCTGGAGTGACTATGTGCTATCTCATTTATGGCGTTTTACCATTTGATCATTATCCCATACCAGAGTTAAAGACAACTGTCTAGAAAAAAAAATACTTTTTTATTATTAACGTACTTTTTGCAGATCTATAGACTAGTTACTCGGGCTTATATTTTCATAACAACTATCATTAATTCAGAAAATTTAGTAAGGAAAACCCTCTAGATGCAGCGGTAATCTGGTATGAGGACTCTATCTGGGACCGTAGACTTTGAAATCGGTTGATTGCTTCAAAAGAATCCACATTTTCAACGTTATCCAGCTGGCTAGTGACTAATTCGATATCATTTTTGTGCTTTTCCTGGATAGAGTTAAGACGAGCCAAATCCCCTCCAAGGTCCGCAACCATCTGATTAATATCATCAAAAGCCTGTTCGACCGTACCCCTAGAATTGTCAACTAGTGTCCTATATTCGCTTTGGTTAGCCTGCTGTTGAGCTGCAGTACCCCCGGCAACCGTTACATTTGCAAAAATGTTTAAAATTTCAAATAAATCTGAAAAGGCCTCCTGATTAGCCATCTCACCATACGATACGTTAAGCCCAACTGCAGCGTGAACAGTATTCTCCGACGCGCTAGATAATGTACCCAAGGCATTCCAATTCCCCATAGTATTAAACCATGTGTTCGAATTGTTCTGTATCGTTGCTGCCGAGTTTGACGCTGCATTAACCGCCGTGTTCACTCCACCACCCGCCGCGAAATTTGTCTTGATAGTTTCTGTATTAATGATTGGTGCAGTACTAGAAGCCATGCCCGAAAAAACGAAGATACCAGCCACTTCCGAATTCAATAAATTTGCCAGGCGATCTATTTGCGTCTTCGCAAATTCATTCATTATTGGTAAATTTTCGGAGTACAAATCTTGTGTTTGTTTAATCAATTCAACTCGAAGATCCGAGGCCAAATTTTGAATTTCCGTTAGGGCTGAACTGGCAACTTCAGCTCTAAGTTTTGTTGTATTTATGGTATTAATGTAAGATTCTCGAGTCGATAAAACTTCCCTCAATTGAACAGAAACACGGGCCTTTTCACCTTTTAAACCCGAAAAAACAGATGCAACTTTCCCCGTACTTATTTGTTCTTCTGTTTTAGCTAAATCGACATGCAAGTCGCGTACGCTAGCCTGCAGTCGATTAATATGTGTCACGTTCGCTAATCTCATTGGCCAATCCTATCAATCGTCAGATCATATTTATAACATCATCAAAGGCACGTTGCACCGTAGTCAAAACCCGGGCAGACGCGCCAAAGGCTGCTTCTAACGTTATGAGGTTTGTCAATTCCTCATCCGTATTTACACCACTTTCATTTTCAAATCTGTCCCGTAGCTGATCACGAAAAACCGTTTGAAAACTCAGCTGCGTCTCATATTCTGCCTTTGTATTCGCTACGCTGCCGACCAATGCGGCGGCGAAACCTTCCATCGTGTTACTAACCGCGGGCACCTGAGATAAAGCAGTTTGTGTTTCAAATAATGAGAGTATCGCCAGTGGTAAACTGTTGTCTGACGGACCTAATGCGGTATAACCACCCGTGGGATTAACAACGAGACTTGGATTGTTCACTAAAGCAGCCCTCACTCTTATAGTGCCTGAAAAACCAGCCGTAAAACTATTGGGTGTACCAAAGGCTTGAGGTGCGTTACCAGCCGCATCTGTAAACAAATTGAGAGCCTCAGTACTACCTCCCACGGCTACTACATCTAATTGTTTGGCCACTTCCAAAGCTAGATCGTCCAGTACTACTTGAAATTGGGGTAAAACTGTGTCCCTCAATGTCAATAAACCCGCTATAACTCCGTCTCTCGCCTTTATCTTATCGGTAATAACCACTCCAGCTAGAGTGACATCGCCTCCATTGGTACTCGCCGACAATGCTGCCGTTGGAGTAAAAGCTAACTGCAACAAAGTGTCGTCCAACATTAGCGCTCCATCCGCCGTCGACACCGTCACCCTACTGTTTTTTCTCTCAAATGACCCAATGCTGAGGTTTTTATTGATGTTCAACAATAATTGGTCTCTTTTATCCTCTAAATCAGCAGTTGATTTCTCAGCTGCCGTTCGTTGACCTATTTGTTCATTCAGGTCTTTGATTACTGCAAGGTCGCTATTGACGGAAGTTACAAAGTCCGAAATCCTACTATCAGATTCCACTCTAAGTTCTTGAATTAGATCATTGAAACTATTAAATGATCTAGCTAATTCATCTGCTGTTGCAACCAATGCAATAGCATTGGTTGAGTTTTCAGGAGCCGTTGCTAATGTCTGAAAAGCGCCCTTCAATTCAGTTAGCTTAGCAGCTATAGAAGATTGATCGTCGGGCCTTCCGAACTCAAGCTCTAATCTACCAAGAAATTCGTCTAAAATTTCCAATTTCTCAATTGCCGCGTACTGTTCACGAACTTCTCTCTGCAGATTTTCGCTGACTTTCCGTGTAACCTCATCCGTTTGAACACCATGCCCTCTTCCACCAATAATCCGATTGCTTTGATTGTGGATTTTCTTTGTGTAACCTTCTGTAGTAGCATTTGCGATGTTGCGAGACACCACGTCTAATCCGGCTTGCGCACTAATCATCCCAGACCTGGCGTGCAAAAGTGATGTTGTGAGGGTCATAGAATCACCTTTCGGGCAAAGCTATAAAAAACTCGTATAGTAGAACTCACAAACGTATATGCAATTTTCAGGCCAATTTTGTTTTATTAACAGTCACTGTTTTAAGCGGTTTATTGATAAAATGTCTTTTCGTTATAAGCATACTTTGATGCATTTTTCGTGCCTTCCGATTACAATGCTATGTAGGAAGAATATATACAGTGTATTAACATGCTGGGTGAAGATGGCGATAACCACATGATTATTCAGGAACTATTAGATGAAGCATTGAAATGCCACAACGCTGGCGCCGTTCACAAAGCCCAAAACCATTACTTTAAGATATTACAAATTGAACCCAATGAACCGGATGCCAATCATTTTATGGGTGTGGCATATCACCAACTCGGTCAAAACGATCAAGCATTGAAATTTTTAGAAAAGGCCGTTTATCTTAAGCCCAACAGCAGTCAAGCCTTCAATCATTACGGGTGCGCTTTATTAGCCTCCAGGCAGATAAACGAAGCAGAGGATTCATTTAGAAAAGCCATAAAACTTGATTCTTCTAATTCGGAAGCTCTATTTAATCTAGGAAATTCAATATGTTCTAAGAAAATTCTAACAAATCAGTTCAGTCAACGAGTCGAAGTTAACCGAGCTATAGAAGCCGTATCCCTTTTGAACCAAGCTATATCGCAACAGCCAGACCAACTAGGTTGGAAAATTAGGCTTGCCGACGCCCTAATCAGTGCCGATGAAGTTGACAAAGCGAGACAGCTATTGGATTCAATAATTACCATTCAGGCAGACTTACCGGAAGTTTACTTCCTTCGGGCCAGTTTGAAAAAGGGAATACTGCGGGATCGTGATCTGCAACGATGCTTAATTTTACAACCTAGTGCGAAAACCGCTCTAAATAACCTTGCTTTTTCTAATCTAATGGCAGGTAGAGTTAATGCCGTACTATCGTTGTATAAAAAAGGCATTATTACCGACCCTTTTGACGCAGAAGTTAGATGGGGATTAGCGACTGGTCTGCTAGCAAATGGTCGCCTAAAAGAGGGATGGCAGGCCGCGAAATGGCGCCACCTAAAACCTGAACTATATATTGACAGAAAAGGTTTACCGCCAGAATGGGATGGGAAACCACTAAAGCAAGGAAAGCTATTTGTTTTTCAGGAACAAGGCATCGGGGATGAGCTCCGCTTTGCTTCCTGTTTTGGTGATCTCCCTAAGGCCGCAAAATCTCCATGCGTGATCGAAACTGACCCCAGATTAGCCCCCTTATTTTCAAGAAGCTTCCCAGAAATCCAGTTCATCGACAAACTACCACGTGATCTAGGGCCTCCTGTAAGTGTTGATTTCGAGCATATCAAGCAAGCTAATAACCTCAGCGCGCATTGTGCCCTGGCAGATTTGGCGTTGCATTTACGCCCCACTATTGAAGCATTTCCTCAGAATAGCTCCTACCTAAAACCGGACCCAAGTGCATGCAAGATGTGGCGTGAACGACTGAATAGACTCGGATCTGGACTAAAAGTTGGCTTTTGCTGGCAAACTGCCTTACCCAGTAAAATGTATGAAGATTATTTTTTTCGAATCCAAGAACTTGAGCCCGTTTTTGCGATAAAAAACATTAACTTAGTCAACCTACAATACACAGAATGCGAGAACGAACTTAAAGAAGTTGAAAGTCAATTCGGTATCTCGATCTACCGGCCCGAGCACATTGACATGTTTAACGAGTTGGATGACGTAGCTGCTCTCATTCATGAACTAGACGTGGTCATTGGGCCAATGACGTCAGTCATTTCAATGGCCGGCGCGGTTGGAACACGATGCTTCGGCGTCAGCCTGCATCCCGATTGGACAAGTTTGGGAACGGACAAGCAGTTGTGGACACCGGAAATGACGTGTTTTTACCGAGGCCATTCCGAAACGTGGGCTCATGTGATAAAATCAATAGCATCCCGCCTCTGCTGATTCTCGTTATTAAAAAAGATAAACTTTTCGGCTACTCTTTGGGAGATAAGCCCGCCATGATTTGCCTATTTATGCTAATTAGACCGTCCAACCCTGCTAAATGATCGAGAACGCGGTTAGTTTCTTTCCCTACCCATATCGCCAAACTGATTAATGAGGCCTTCAGTTCCTCAGGCAATTCGTTTTCAGATGAACTCAAATCGCATCGGAATGCATGCCATACTTTTTCATTCCAAAGGACAGCATTAAATTTCTCAGATAACTCGCTATCTTCCTGATTGGCTTTTATTAGCGCACCAGTAACTGCGCCAAGGACTCTATATTCAAGTTCACGATATCCTTCTTTCGTGGGTTGTACTTTGGCGTATGTAGCGTAGCCCTTCATGAATTAAATTCCTGCCCATCAACGCATTAAGGATTTATTTCCCAGTCAGCTACTAGTTACCAAGTAAGTTGAGCAGAATTTGCGGTTGCTGATTAGCTATACCGAGCACTTGGACGCCCAATTGCTGTCTAACTTGTAAGGCCGTCAATTCAGCAGATTCGCGGGCTAAATCAGCATCAACTATATTTCCAAGGCCAACCTCTGTTGAATCATTTACAGTCGTAAGAAAATCAGTTTGAAACTGAAGGGCCCTGATTTCTGCCCCTAAGGCTCCGAGGGATGTGTTGATTTCCGTTTCTAGGTTTTTGTACTGAGCCAAAATAACGCTCTGCGCATTCTGCGGGTCGGTAGCGATACCAGTTGTTCCAATCGCGGCGCCCGCTAGACTATAAAGTAAATGAGTTATGCCACTATTAGGACTTGATCTCGCCGATAGAGTAAGATTTGCACCAGTAAGATTGGAGATCGTATTGACATCACTCGCATTACTTATGAGTAAGTTGCGACCATTAAATCCAGAATTGCTAACAAATCCCATAGCCTGTGACATCAACTTATCGAAATCTGCTTTTACGATAACCCGCTGTGCGCTGGTGATGCCGCCATTCGCCAGTTCGGTCAACTTCTGCCGGATATCCTGCATCAAGTCAGATATTGCCGTTACACCAGCCAAAGCTATTTCACCAATTCCCTTAGAATTATTCAAACCTTGAGTAATTGCGCCCAGTGCTCGAACGTCACCACGGATTCCTTGCGCTATTGCAAAGTTAGACGCGTCATCCGTCGCGCTACTAACTTTGAGGCCCGTCGAGATCCTCTCTTGGGTCTTCGACAGCTTATCATTAGTACGTTCTAAATTACGCAGCGCCACAAACGCTTCTGGGTTCGTTACGATACTATTGGACATTGGTCTTTCCTTCTCACTTTCTTGTGAGGCAGAAACAACTGCCTATATGCGATATTAATTTACCGTATCATTACTTTTGTACTAGTGTTCAACTCTTATTCAATTCCATTTTTCAAAACTGTGCAACTACAAGCAAGTATTAGGCCAACTTTAAAATAAAAAATAACTCATTGTTTTTAAAAGATTTATCATCATAATTTCAAGCCATCAATGGAAATAATATGCTTTTTCGCATTGATTGGGAATTAATTTCCATACTGTTCAGGGACGATTTTCTATCTATTTTTTACCCTTATGCTCCATTCTTTTAGAAAGTCCTTAACAGCTTTTCCAGTTCTTTGTGAAACTATTTTGGAACAAAAGCTTTCATCAGGGAGTAACATTGGATAACAATTTCCAAATAGTGGATCAGTACCCTCACTCGAGCGAAAATTTGGATAATACGTGGATATTGTTTTGATCCCCAGCGCGCACGCGAGGTGCAAAACTGTAGAACTAGTTGAAATCACCAGGTCTAAACAACCCATTAGTGCCGCTACTCCGTCCAAATCATCAATTTGATCTAAATCTGGAATTTGCTCTATATCGACACCGCATTCTTCGAAAATCGTTTTGAACTCGCTAGAAAACGCCCCATATTGAAGATTAATCAATCTATAATGTCCATCCGGCATGTTAGTTACAATATCCCTAAGTTCTGGGTAAATAAATGGCCAAGCCGGCGCGAAACCACTCCGCCAACATATTCCTATCAGCTTTTCGTCAGCCGATTTATTTAAATAATTAGCAAAAGTTCGGCAACGCTGTTGATCAGGTTTTAAATATCCGCTCGCAGGCGGAGCGACTGTGAAATCAGATCTATAAAACCTTGGTAGATCCCCACTCAGCAGATATGCCCCAATATCGTGCTTTGCAACCACCTCATAGTAGTCATAAAATGGCTGTTCATTTTCATCTAACGACGTCTGTCGAGGAATAATTGTCACGTCCGGAAAACTTCGTTTAAACAACGCCCCCCATCTGACGTCACATTCTACCACCAACTTTTCATAATCTGTAATTAGATCTGGTAAGCAGCTCAAATAGAGGATTTCGTCGCCGATCCCCTGCTCGGAACAAACTAACAGGGGTTTGGTTAAAGATGAGCCCAGATCCCATTTCCTGGAAGGCAATCCCAACCTCCTCGGAGCCGAATGCGTTTCAAACCTTTTTTCCCAGTGCAGCCAGGCCTCCCTAGATCTTCCTAGAGCAAACGAGGTCTCCCACAAAATATGATTATTCGGGGCTGTATGTTGGAAAATTTTTGACACCAAACGAGAAAATAAAAATGCGTCATCGAGACATCCCATTTTTTGGAATAAACCGGCCAAATGATAGTAGAAAGAGCCATTGGAAGGATCAAGGAGGACCGCTCGCTTTGAATTCTCTAGCCCTCTCGACATTAAATTTTTTTCCTGGCAATCCAGCGCATATAAATGTCTTAGAAAAGGGTCGACTGGACTTAGAATTAAAGATCGACGCCCCCATAAGCCAAGGTCAATTTTGTCTCCTTTAATGCAACTCACAGCACCATTGAGCCGAATATCTGTTATTTCCTTTTCACGAAGAAGATTAATTGCCCCCGCCAACTGGGCATAAAACTGTTGCTTTTCCGGTGTTAAAATAATTCCCTTTTGGGCGAAACTGGTTCCCTCATTCCCCTTACCCAGCAACAAGGATAGAACACATAATTCCAAATATACTTCCCCGGCCAGGGGATTCAGGGATTTGGCCGCATCGGCCTCACCCCATGCCTCCATATACTTTCCGGACCCCCTCAGGGACATACCAAACCTTAGACGCGCCATCCAGTCGTTAGGCCTAATTTCAGCAGCAATTTTCGCCGAATTAAGAGCTTCTTTACCATGGCCGAGATCTAGTAAAAGACCAGCTAAATTGAGATGAGCTTCGTACAGAAAAGCATCTATCAAGATTGCCCGTTTATAAGCTACACGAGCCTCCGCTGTCGTCTCCTCATCAGCCCGTAATACCGCTCCAAAACGGTTATAATATATAGCCATGTCGGGCTGCATTAGAATGGATTTCAACAGATATTGTAAGGCTGTCGCCCTTCTACCCTGCTGGTACAATAATGTGCCATAGGAGTTTAATAGCAGGGCATTTGTTGGTAAAATGGGCAATAGTTCTTCATACAATGCCTCCGCCTCAAGCAACGAGCCTGCCTCATGCAAATCCATGGCATTTATGTATTTTTCTTTCAGAAGTTCCGTCTTTGAACTAACTTCAGCAAAATGATCTGTCATGCTGATGCAGTTCCATAATCTCCAACCCAATGCACCCTAAACGCTTTTTATAACCGATCCGGTACTGCGTTTCGATCCACCTTTATTTTTTTCCGTTTTCGTTTTTGTTCGCTTTGTCTTACTAGAATCACTTAATCCTTTCATGATATCCCGGTTCACCGATATCAGTACATCTAAGTCAACATCACCTTTCATAGCGGCTTGTGTCTCTTTTCCAACCCATATCCCGAGGCTTAAAATACCACCACGCAATTTTTCTGGAAGCTGATTT
>CAYFGZ010000103.1:0-12660 GCA_964342575.1 uncultured Nisaea sp.
CAAAAATATCCGGCCTTCGCAATACGGCGAGCCATATTTCTAAGCTCTTCTCTGTAGCCCGGAGCATCCATATAAAAAATGATCGGCGGGACAGGAGTTCCATCTGCGGGTACTGCCGAAAAACCAGGCATATTACCGGCACGCGTTCCTATTTCTATTTCCTTTTCTATAAGAGTCATTTTTAATCTCCCAAGTCTTCTCTTCGACAAATAGATTAATAACCAGAACATTCAGACGCTTCTATTTACTTCTCGCCATCTATTGTGATCATAAATGCGTTCTCAGTGGCTTCCCGCTAGCATCAGCGGTGTATTCTTTTTAGAATTATTCGAATTTAGTGTGATAGACGCCTTGAGATTGCAACCAACATAATGGGGTGAAAGAATTGCCGGGAACATTAGATGGGATAAGAATTGTCGACTTAACCACAGTCATACTAGGCCCCTGGGCCGCACAGACGCTGGGGGACATGGGTGCTGATGTAATTAAAGTCGAGACGCCTCAGGGCGATGTAACACGAAATATGGGACCTAAAAAAAATCCAGGTATGGCTGCTGTATTTCTCTCGACCAATCGGAATAAGCGCAGCATCGTCCTAGACTTAAGAACGCGTGAAGGACGAGATGCACTTCTAAAAATAGTCGACACTGCCGATGTGTTTATGCACAATATGCGGCCAAAAGTTGCAGCTAAGCTAGAATTAAGTTACGAGCGGTTTTCAGCCAACAACCCAAGTCTCATTTATTGCGCCGCATACGGATTTAGGGCCGACGGCCCACGAGCTAATGATCCCGCTTATGATGATATCATACAGGCAGCATCAGGCATCGCTTCTCTCCAACAAGTCGTTTCAGATCAACCTCGGTTCGTTCCAACTATCGTGGCCGACAAAACCACTTCATATAATTTGCTAGGAGCTATCCTATCAGCGTTATTCTGCCGCGAACGCAATGGAAATGGCCAATCAATAGAAGTACCCATGTTTGAAAGTCTTGTAGATAATGTGATGATAGAACATCTATACGGAGCGGCATTTGAGCCAGCGATAGGGTCGATGGGCTATGCGCGCCTTCTGAATACTGGGCGAAGGCCGTATGCTACTAAGGATGGTTTTCTTGCAGTATTGCCATATAGCGATGAAAACTGGCGCAGGATGTTCGAGATAGCAGGGCAAGAAGGCCTGATAGATGACCCCAGATTCTCGAGCTACGCGGCTCGAACAGAGAACGCGCAGGAAGTATATGATTGGCTGGGCGAAATAATAGCAACGAAAACCACCGCCGACTGGAAAGAAGCATTAAACAAAGCAGCCATCCCAGTGATGGAAGTTAACTCGCTTGAAGACCTGTTAGAAGACGAACAATTACTGGCCAGTGGATTTTGGCGTTTGGAGAACCACCCAAGCGAGGGAAAAATTCGAATGACTGACCCACCTATCCGTTTTTCAAACAACCCTTCAACCATTCGAAAAATGCAACCCAAATTAGGGCAACATAGCCGAGAAGTCCTTGGAGAAGCAGGATATTCAGAAGATGAAATAGAAATACTTATAAAATCGGGGGTTACGACTGAATAGCCTAATATTACTAGAAAGTTAGCTGGAACCAACCCAAGTGAGAAGAGCATTAACCCCAAAAATAGGCTAAGGATTCTAATGAAGACCGAGAGCAAAATAGCGATCCCGATCTCTTTAAAAATCCATCAAAAAATGACGGATAGTCAAAAGATAGCTGGCTACCGATTCGCACCGAACCTTCATTATCGAATCAATACTTTCATGTTCTATTTTGCACTGCACCGAATGAATAATATAGATACCGTTCCATAAATTTTCTTTGATTTCTCTATTCAAAATCAAGATATATAGATAGTGACAAAGAGGGGTTTTGATAAATATCTACAAAAGGGGAGACACCACAAGACACTGACTATATAAATTATTCCCAAAATATGAGTCTAGTTTTTTCAATGCTTTGGATATTCGTCTATGGCTAATGGCACTCTTACCGATGATCGATTGAAAGAAGAGTGTGGCATATTCGGCATATACGGACACCCCGACGCAGCAGCCCTCACGGCTTTAGGTTTACACGCCCTACAACACCGTGGACAAGAATCAGCAGGCATCGTGTCTTATGACGGGAAACGCTTCAATGCTGAAAGACGGCTGGGTTTAGTCAGCGAACATTTCACAAAGACCTCCGTTCTGGACCCCTTAGTAGGAAGATCTGCGATAGGACATGTACGTTATTCGACCACCGGTGAAAGCGCCTTACGGAATGTCCAGCCACTCTTTGCCGATTTGGCTGGAGGTGGACTATCCATCGCTCACAATGGAAACTTAACCAATGCGGTGACGCTACGTGACGAACTCGTGGACAAAGGTTGCATTTTTCAGTCGACTTCCGATACAGAGACTATTCTACAATTGGTTGCGCGGTCCAGAAGAGGTAACACATTAGGACGATTTATTGACGCCTTATTTCAAATAGAAGGTGCGTACGCCTTGGTGGTATTGACAAATAAGAAACTCGTAGGAGTGCGAGACCCACTCGGTATTCGGCCTCTGGTAATTGGAGAACTCGATGGCTGCTACATTTTGGCATCGGAAACGTGTGCTTTGGATATCATAGGCGCTAACTTTGTCCGGGAAGTGGAAAATGGCGAAATAGTAGTCATTACCAACTCGGGAATTGAAAGTATAAAACCATTTCCGCCCATGCAGCCGCGTCCATGCATTTTTGAGTATATTTATTTTGCCAGGCCGGATAGTTCAGTTGGTGGCCGAAGTGTCTACGAATGTAGAAAAGCGTTTGGCCGGCAATTAGCCCATGAATCAAGCGTTGATGCCGATATAGTAATACCTGTCCCAGACAGTGGAGTACCAGCTGCCATTGGCTACGCTGAAGCAGCCAATCTGCCTTTTGAACTTGGAATTATTAGAAATCACTATGTGGGTAGAACGTTTATCGAACCTCAACAATCTATCCGCGCTTTTTCCGTAAAACTCAAACACAATGCTAATCGGATCCTGGTTGGAGGTAAGAAAGTTATACTTATCGATGACTCCATCGTTAGAGGAACAACTTCGATAAAAATCGTTCAAATGATGCGGGAAGCCGGAGCTATCGAGGTGCACATGCGGATCGCTTCCCCTCCAATAAAGCACCCTGACTACTATGGTATTGATACACCTGTTAAAGATCATTTGTTAGCCGCAAATCATTCTTTAGAAGAAATGTGTAACTATATCGGGGCGGATAGTTTGTCTTTCCTTAGTGTAGACGGACTATACAAAGCTATGGGACATCAAGGAGGGCGTGACCCTAGGAACCCAATATATACTGATCATTGTTTTACTGGTGACTACCCCACACAGTTGCAAGACCAACAAAGTCATGAACATATAAAACAGCTATCGTTACTATCAGAGCGCCGTTAATAAGGTCATTGTCATAGCCTGTACTATCGAGTGCAGTAGTAGTTTTATAAACCATAAATTTTGTGTGCGCTTTTTTTAAACTGCAAAAACAACAATAGTTTTGTATGATCGTCCAGGTTACCACTAGCCTACAAGGCACACTGAAAATACGAACTAACATAGGTATATATATGAGTTCTATATTATTCGAAAATGCTGCAATCCTCGATGGGCAATCCAGCGAACGTCGCGAGAATCACCATGTCTTTATCGAGAAAAATAAAATTGTCGAGGTCTCTGATAAACCCATAAAGGCGGATGCAGAACGCAAGATAAATCTTGCGGGAAAGACTTTAATGCCGGGACTGATCGATGCTCACGTGCACGTAAAAGCAACAGTCGTTAACCTGGGCCGCCTCAGTGACATTCCAATCTCTTATCTCACAGCGGACGCCGGAAAATTTATGAGAGAAATGTTGATGCGAGGTTTTACATCCGTTAGAGATGCGGGCGGCGCCGACCGGGGTATGGCCGATGCTGTCGAAGATGGCCTATTGATTGGCCCACGGCTTTTTGTATCCGGCCTCTCATTAAGTCAGACCGGAGGCCACGGGGATCTCCGACCAACTACAGCAAATTCAGATATTATTACATGTGCGTGCTTAGCTTCAAACCAACAATTGGGTAGGATCGCGGATGGCGTAGACGAATGTCGCCGAGCAGCCCGAGATGAACTCAGGAAAGGAGCACATCAAATAAAAATTATGGCGGGAGGTGGGGTTGCCTCTCCGACTGATCCCATTCAAAACACCCAATATTCTGTGGAAGAAATCAAAGCTATCTGTGAAGAAGCTGAAGCCTGCCAAACGTATGTAATGGCCCATGCCTACGTTCCGAAGGCAATTATTAGAGCTATTCAAAATGGTGTTAGAACAATAGAGCATGGAAATTTACTTGACCATGAAGCCGCGCAAATAATGGCGGCCCAAGGAGCCTATTTGGTGCCAACCAACGTGACATATCGCGCACTACATAAACACGGGAAAACATTTGGATTCCCGCAAGTATCGCTTGAAAAATTGGAAGATGTACTTGAAGTTGGTCTAAGAGCCATTGAGATAGCTCGAGATAATGGAGTTAAAATTGGTCACGGATCTGATCTATTGGGTGAATGTCAGCGATATCAATCAGACGAATTAAATATAAAAGCAGAAGTCCTAGGCAATTATGAAGCTATTCGACAGGCAACGGAAATAAATGCTGAAATCCTGAATATGGCTGACAAACTCGGCATTATAAAGGAACAAGCCCTAGCGGACATCCTAATTGTTGATGGGAATCCATTGACTGATTTAGGTCGTCTCACAGGCGATGCAAAACACATTATTGGCATAATGAAGAATGGAATTTTCTACAAAGAAAATTTTTGAATATAATCATCAAGCTTATTAGTTAGAAGCACTTTGCCATTAAACTAGAATGACTATCCTAGGACTGACAAAGCCTTTACTTGCATTGCTTGCAACCTTCCAATACTTTGCATTTTGTGGACTACGTCGAATTGAGGCTGGTTCAATAAATTTTGTATAATAACTATGCTAGGGAGGTAGCATAACATGAGATTTCGAATAACTGCACTCGCCGCCGTTGCGGCTTTTGGACTGGCGACAGTGCCAGCAGAATCCAAAACATTTCGGTGGGCCTTTCAAGGCGATCTCCAGACAATGGACCCACACGGATTGTTCGAAACGATGACACTTGGTTTCCAAAGAAACATTTATGAAGGTCTTGTGATCCGAAATGAAAAGATGGAAATGGTTGGCGCATTGGCTGAAAGCTGGAAAAACATCGAACCAACTGTTTGGCGATTTAACCTACGAAAAGGTGTTAAGTTCCATAACGGATCTACTTTAGGATCAGATGACGTCGCGTTTTCAGTTAAGCGGTTGAGTACTGAAGGTTCTGATATGAAAGTAGTCGCCGCTCTTATTAAGGAAACTAGAATAGTCGACGAGCACACAATTGATTTAGTAACGCCCGCACCCAATCCAATACTGCCACTTCAATTAGAAATCTTCTACATTATGGATAAGCAATGGGCGGAAAAACATAAGGCACTAGAGGCCACCAACGTTAAAGGCGGTGATGAGGGAAATTACGCCAATCTTAATGCAAATGGGACCGGGCCTTTCATGCTGTCGTCACGACAATCCGGCGTAAAAACCGAACTTTCCCTAAATCCAAATTACTGGGGAAAGGTCAAAGGTAACATTACAAAAGCCGTATTTACGCCGATTGCGCAGGATGCTACCAGAGTGGCTGCACTAATCTCTGGCAATGTGCATATGGCCTACCCGGTTCCAGTGCAGGATTGGAAGCGTCTGGACGAAGCAAAAGGGGTAAAGCCGCTTGCTGGACCTGAAGCACGTACGATATTTCTTGGTTTCGACCAGATTAGAGATGAACTTCTATACTCTAATATCAAAGGAAAAAATCCATTCAAAGACCTGAGAGTGCGCCAAGCCTTCATAAAGGCTATAAATATTGATGCCATTAAAAAGAAGGTGATGAGGGGTGCGAGTGTTCCAGCTGGCCTTATGGTTGCGCCACAAATCAATGGTTTCAACTCAGCATTAAATGACCGCCCAGCCTATGACCCCAAAGGCGCTAAAAATCTTCTAGCAGAGGCGGGATATCCGAATGGTTTTGAAGTAACCATGGACTGTCCTAACAACCGGTATGTCAATGACGAACGAATTTGTCAGGCATCGGCTTCCATGCTGGCAAAAATCGGAGTAAAAGTTACACTATTGGCGCAACCGAAATCAAAATATTTCGGTAAAGTTCTGGCACAAAATAACTACGATACGAGTTTCTTTTTGCTCGGCTGGACCCCATCCACATTCGACAGCCATAATCCAATATCTTCCTTAATGGCTTGCAGGGGGGGTACGGATAAATTGGGCGCGTTTAATTTGGGCGGTTATTGCAACCCAAGGATCAACGAGCTTGCCGCTTTGATTCAGTCGGAAACGAATCAGAATAAACGGCAAAATATGATCAATGAAGCATTCAAAATTCATAAAGACGAAGTTGGTCATATTCCACTCCATCAGCAGCCACTATCATGGGGTATTTCCGAGAAAGTAAACCTGATTCAGCGACCAGATAATGTGCTGGATCTCCGATACGTAAACGTAAACTAAGGTTGGTAACCGGGAGGAATACAATTTCCTCCCGGTTAACTTTTTATTCCAGAGTTAGGTAACGTGGGCTCAAACCAGAACGTTCTACCATTTGACTCATTAATATAACAAAGAGAACCACGGAACTTCAAAACCCTCGAGGCTAGTGCAAAGCATGCTTGCTTTTATATTCAAACGTCTTTTGCAATCTGTAGTTGTTATGCTAACCGTCGCACTGATTGCCTTCGCACTTTTTCGTTATGTGGGTGATCCGATTAACAATATGGTCGGCCAGGACACGACCATAGAAGAGCGAATAGAACTTCGCGAACGTTTAGGATTGAACGATCCATTTATAATGCAATTTTATCGCTTTGTGCGGGATGCTTCATTAGGCGAATTTGGTCTTTCATATCAACATAGAAGACCAGTTAAGGAACTTATAGCGGAGCGTCTACCTGCAACTCTTGAATTGGCCCTCGTATCCGCGGTCCTGGCTCTGGTTATTGGGATACCTATGGGGGTATATACGGCTCTCAAACGTTACGGGTTTCTCTCCCGAACGTTTATGACTATATCCCTCGTTGGAGTCTCCCTGCCCACTTTCTTAATAGGAATTTTGCTAATTCTATTTTTTGGAGTAATTCTGAGATGGCTCCCTACTTTTGGGAGAGGCGAAGTAGTTGAAATCGGCTGGTGGACTAGCGGATTCCTAACGGTATCTGGATTGAAATCACTTATTATGCCTTCAATAACACTTGCTCTTTTTCAAATGACACTAATAATGCGGCTCGTTCGAGCTGAGATGCTAGAAGTATTGCGAGCTGATTTCATAAAGTTTGCCCGAGCGCGAGGATTACCCACGCGATCTGTACATTTTCGGCATGCACTAAAAAATACACTTGTTCCCGTTATAACAATAACAGGCCTTCAACTGGGCTCAATTATAGCTTTTGCAATAATTACCGAAAGCGTCTTCCAATGGCCAGGCATGGGACTACTATTTATACAAGCTATTGGTGAAGTTGATATACCCGTAATGGCAGCCTATCTAGTACTGATAGCCTTCTTCTTCGTCGTGATAAATATGATAGTTGACATCCTCTACTTTGTGGTCGACCCACGATTAAGGATCGATAAAGCCCTAGCAAATGGGCAGTAAGTTAAAATAATGGGCGAACATAGACAAGCTGATTTATCCGTTCATTTAAATAGACTACTGGATAGCGATCTTTGGTTCAGCTTCACCAGATCCCCAGTCATAGTAATTTCAGCTGTTGTTACCTTAATTTTCTTTTTTGTAACTATTTTTGCGCCGATCGTAGCGCCCCACGACCCATTTGATCTTGCTAGTATCGACCTTTTAGATGCAAGCCTCCCACCGGTGTGGATGGAAGATGGTGACATTCGTTTCTTACTCGGAACCGATGACCAAGGGCGTGATATTCTTTCAACGATTATTTATGGATCTAGAATATCGCTATTTGTTGGCTTTGCCTCTGTAATTTTCTCGTTAATCCTAGGTGTGGCTCTCGGATTGATCAGTGGGTATGTCGGAGGACGGCTGGATGCGTTTATAATGCGGGTTGCTGACGTCCAACTTTCCTTTCCTGCCATACTGATTGCTCTTTTGGTAGATGGCCTAGCTAGAACATTATTGCCTCGCGAGCACCATGACGAAGTAGCTCTTTATGTATTAGTTTTTGCAATTGGAATTTCTGGTTGGGTGCAATATGCCCGTACTGTTCGTGGCCAGACATTAGTGGAGAAAGGAAAAGAATACGTGCAAGCAGCACGGGTGATTGGTATTAGGCGGTGGACAATACTTTTACGCCATATTCTTCCCAATGTGATGGGCCCCGTGCTAGTTATAGCAACGATTCATCTTGCGATAGCCATTATAACCGAAGCGACCCTGAGCTTTCTTGGTGTTGGAGTTCCGCCAACGACACCATCGCTTGGAACTCTAATTAGAATAGGAAACGATTTCCTTTTTTCAGGTGAGTGGTGGATTACGATTTTTCCTGGAACTGCGCTTGTCTTACTAGTGCTCGCAGTTAATTTACTTGGGGACTGGCTTCGTGATGCGCTTAATCCAAAGCTTAGGTGAATAAACATGGCCCTGGTAGACATAAAGAACCTCCAAATTGATTTTCCTAGTCGAAAATCGGTTCTCACAGCTGTGGACGACGTGTCACTTACCCTCGAAAAAGGTGATATACTCGGAATAGTTGGGGAGTCTGGTGCCGGAAAATCTACAGTTGGCAACGCGTTAATAGGCTTACTAGAACCGCCTGGTCAAATGACACAAGGTGAGATTTATCTAGATGATGAGCGGATTGATAATTTACCAGATTTTCAAAAACAGAGTATCCGTGGGAAGCGAATTGGAATGATCTTTCAAGATCCGTTGACCAGCCTTAATCCTCTGCAAACAATTGAAAATCAGCTGGTAGAAACAATTGATTTACACTTAAGCCTAGGAGAAAGCAAGGCCAAGCAGCGGGCGGTGGAACTACTTAATCAGGTAGGTATCCCTGATCCCGAGATACGAGTTAAACAGTACCCGCATCAATTTTCTGGAGGGATGAGGCAACGCGTCGTTGTCGCACTCGCACTCTGTGCCGAACCCGACCTTATCATAGCTGATGAACCTACAACGGCACTTGACGTATCAATACAAGCTCAAATACTTGATTTGATGCGTGGGTTGTGTAAGCAGCAGGAAGTTGGGATGATAATCATAACACATGATATGGGAGTAATCGCTGATATCACTGACCGGGTCGCAGTTATGTACCGTGGACGCCTTGTGGAACATGGGCCGACGGATAAAATTCTAGGAAATCCAGATCACCCGTATACGCAGAGCCTCATTTCGGCCGTACCAAGACCAGATGTAAAGTTGATCCGTTTTCCACAGGTTACCTATATAGAAGACATCGCCGGCAAAAATACGGAAATAGATATTAGCCAACATTGGTTAGGGAGCGCTCGAGAATACCAACCGGTTGATGGGCCATTAGTTGAAATAAAAAATATCAATATGCGCTTCACTACCAAGCCCGCTTTTCTAAAGAAAAATAGAATATTTCTTGATGCAGTTAATAACGTCTCTTTAGAAATTCATGAAGGCGAGGTTTTCGGGTTAGTCGGAGAGTCTGGCTCTGGGAAATCGACCGTTGCCCGAATAATTTGTGGCCTTTACGCCCCAGCCTCCGGTGCTATCCGTTTTGCCGGTACTGAATTAACTTCACTAAAAAAGCAAAAAGATTTGGATCCTTTCCGAAGACAAATGCAGATGATTTTTCAAGATCCATATTCAAGCTTAAACCCTAGGATGCGAGTTCTCGACATAGTTGCGGAACCAATAATTTTTCATCAATTAGCCGCCTCAAAATCCGAAGTGGAAACTATAGTTAAAGATCTGCTGGAACATGTTGGGCTTGGGGCACAATCAGCCATTAGATATCCTCATGAATTTTCGGGTGGACAACGCCAACGTATTTCTATCGCCCGTGCCCTGGCAACCAGGCCTCGATTTTTGATTTGCGATGAGCCTACATCGGCCCTTGATGTATCTATTCAAGCTCAAATTCTTAATCTCCTTAAGGATTTACAGGAGGAGTTGGGCTTAACGATGTTGTTTATCAGCCACGACCTCCCAGTAATTCGTCAAATGTGTGATCGTGTGGGAGTTATGAAGGATGGATTTCTGTGCGAATTAAAAGATACAGAAGTACTGTTCGAAAAACCTGAACATAAATACACAAAACATCTATTAGAGCTAATGCCTCGATTGGAAGGTCTCTCCCTGGAGGGCCTTGAAATGGAATCTTAATGACCATATTAGCTAAGCCGGATGGAGGATACACAAGTGAATTCTTATGACGTCGTTATTGTAGGAGCCGGTAATGCTGCATTAACCGCAGCGCTTTCAGCACGAGAAAATGGTGCTTCAGTGCTAATCTTAGAAAAAGCGCCTGAGTATGAAAAAGGTGGGAACTCCTACTTCACTGCTGGAGGTTTTCGCTTCTGCCACGATGGAATTGAGGATGTTGCAACCGACGTCTTGACCGACCTTTCACCCGCAGAGCAAGAGCAAATTGTTCTTCCCAAGCACGATCGAAGTGTCTTTTATGACGCTCTTATGAAAGTTACTAGACATCAGGCAAATGAGGAGATGGCCTGGCGTTTGATCGATAATTCGCGATCCACAATGGTTTGGTTACGTAACCACGGTATCCGCTTTATACCAATGTTTGGTCGCCAATCGTTTCTCGTAGATGGAAAGCATCATTTTTATGGCGGCGTAAATATCGAAGCAGTCGGAGGCGGATCTGGACTAGTAGAAGCGGAGATAAGGAGAGCAACGCAAATAGGATGTGAGATTCGCTATGAAACAGCTGCAACGCGTCTGGCTCAAGACAAACATCGGAAGATCACTGGGTTAGAAATCAATACCCCTTCAGGCTATGAGATTGTCAATGCACGCTCCGTGGTTTTAGCTTGTGGGGGCTTTGAATCAAATCCCGAAATGCGAGCTAGATACCTTGGACCCGGATGGGATTTGGCACGCGTTCGGGGGACGCGCCACAACATGGGCGATGGGATTCGTATGGCGATTGAAATAGGTGCTCGCCCATATGGCAACTGGTCTGGCTGTCACTCGGTTGGTTGGGACATCTCCGCACCAGAGTATGGTGATTATGAGGTTTTGGATAACTTTCAAAAACATTCATACCCCTGGGGTATAATGGTTAACACTGATGGGAAACGATTCGTCGATGAAGGCGAGGATTTGCGTAACCATACTTATGTTAAATTTGGTCGAGAAATCATGAATCAACCCAATAGGACCGCAGTCCAAATATTCGATCAGAAAACAATCCCCCTTTTGCGAGACGAATACCGGATACGTCAAGTTACAAAGGTTTCTGCTGACACAATTGAAGGCCTCGCGATAGAACTTGATATCGACCCTACCATGCTATGTTCAACCATAGCCGAGTTTAACGCCGCCTGCCAACCCGGACATTTCAACCCATCAGTACTAGATGGGGTAACCACAAAGGGTCTTGCTCCAAATAAAACTAATTGGGCATTGCCAATTAATGAGCCACCATATGAAGCCTTCGTTACAACCACTGGCGTAACATTTACGTTTGGAGGCCTTAAGGTTGACGACAAGAGTAACGTTTTGGACAGTAACAATCGATCGATTAGCGGCTTATTTGCGGCAGGCGAATTAGTTGGTGGCCTATTCTATGAAAATTACCCAGGTGGAAGCGGTTTAATGGCTGGAGCGGTCTATGGTAAGATTGCCGGAGAGAATGCAGCCTATCACGCTGTCGGAAATAATTAGCTTTTTTAACCTATTAGTTTACGTCTAAACTTAACGAAAATTATGCGTATTAGGATAACTACTAACAAAAAAATGTCGCCACAACACTGTCGCGATCTCTCCCAGTCTTTAATGCCCCGAAGACAAATACCCTATCTCCATGGTTCCTAAATTGATTGTCTCTCCAGGGTTGAATTTCAGACAATATAACGTTTAAAAAATAAAAACGCAGCGGTGCCGATAAAATTATATTACCATCGCCAAAAAACGGCTTGCCAACAAGGGCCTGCCTCTGATAGACGGAAACGAAAAATGAATAATAGGATTCCAATCGCTTTGCAGTATTTTCTAACTGGTTGATAAATAAGCGTTTTTGGGGAATAGTATAACGGTAGTACAGCGGACTCTGACTCCGTCGGTCCTGGTTCAAATCCAGGTTCCCCAGCCAAAAACTATTGTTAGAGAGATCGAGATACTAGCACCCATATTAATTGGGTAATCCTTAAAATTATCAAACTGCATGAACTTTTGGGGACTATTACGATAATCTATATAATCATGTGTTATGTTAAAGTTAAACTCCTGTTATTCTTTTCTGAAACGGTTAGGTGAACTGTGTATATAGCAATGAACAGATTTAAAATTATTCCGAAAAAGGAATCAGAATTTGAAGCAATTTGGCGTTCTAGGGATACACATCTCAAAAATGT
>CAYFGZ010000104.1:0-12513 GCA_964342575.1 uncultured Nisaea sp.
GATTGAGGAGCTTACCAAATTTGTTGATACACTTATAATTATTCCCAACCAGAATTTGTTTAGAATAGCTAATGAGAAGACAACATTCGCCGATGCTTTTCACATGGCCGATAATGTTTTACATCAGGGCGTTCGAGGGGTAACCGATTTAATGGTGATGCCTGGTTTGATTAATCTTGATTTTGCCGATATCCGAACTGTTATGAGTGAAATGGGTAAGGCGATGATGGGAACTGGCGAAGCCAGTGGTGAAAAGCGAGCAGTTGATGCAGCTGAATCGGCGATCAAAAACCCACTTCTGGATGACATTTCTATGAAAGGCGCTCGCGGTGTGCTCATAAATATTACTGGTGGTATGGATATGACTTTATTTGAAGTCGATGAGGCAGCTAATCGTATTCGAGAGGAAGTTGATGCTGACGCCAACATTATTTTTGGTTCCACATTTGATGAGAAGTTAGATGGCCTTATGAGAGTATCAGTAGTGGCTACTGGTATTGCAGCAGAAGCGACAGGAGCTAAACCTAAACCTCAAATGACACTAGTATCTAGTCAAACGGAGCCACTGAATAAAGAGGACACGAACCAAGAAAACGAAATTCAGGTTTCACATGATTCGGATAAAGACAAGAGTGAAGAATTGGCTTTGGAAGCGGTGCGACGCACGGGGACATATGGTCAAATGTCGGTTGGTGACAATCGTGTAATATCAAGCTTTTCTCTTCACTCAGAAGACGAAAAAGCGAAGGTAGATGTCGATACGATAGGCATGGCTATTTCAGAGACTGAACGAGCTAATAATGCAGCGAGTAATGGGACCGTTGAAGTGCCAAGCAATTCAGCAACAGTTTCTGAATTAGAGGCAAAACCGTTTCTGCCAGCAGCGCCAACAATAGCCAAAGCTCCTATAGAGGGACCGACAAGCGAGCCGGACCCCTTTAACGCTGCAGCTCTTGTTAACACGCAAGTGGGTACGCCCAACAAACGCAGTAGAAATTTATTCCAGAGAGTGACGGGGATGGGAAGAAAATCAAAAGAGGAACCAGTTGCTACCAACGGCACTCAAGAAGATTTACTGAATAGTTCAGCACCGGAACTTCCTAAGCCAGCGGATGGTGCTACTGGAGGAGCGAGAGTGGTGTCAGAATCTTTGGAAAACTTCACACCATTAACTCAAAAGCCAATGGATGATTCGGCACTAGATATCCCAGCTTTTCTGCGAAGGGAAAGCAATTAAACTACCAAACGGAAAGATACAAAAAAAACAAATAGTTAGAGCGTAATAATTAGTAATAAAAGGTGATTTGAGAAGCTTCGCTATCATTGTTATTAAGGTGAAGCTTCTTTGATGCTGAGTTTGCTAAAGATTACAATGCGCGCAACGAAGTTTTGGATGGCATGTTTATGAATCATATGTTGTTGGATCCGTTAGCAGTGGAAGTGCCGCAGCAGACACTCGGTACCGATGTAGAGTTTGAGGGTGTTGCACTCCACCGTGGGTGTAAGGGAAGGATGATTGTAAGACCGGCCCCTAAGAACCACGGAATAGTTTTTAAGAGAATAGATTTAGAGGTAGACGATCCGTTTATCCCTGGTAAGTGGGATTATGTCAGTGACACTGCACTGTGCACTACTATTTCTAATTCATTGGGGGTTAGTGTCTCCACAATAGAACATTTGATGGCGGCATTTGCTGGATGTGGAATCGATAATGCTCTTATAGAGATTAATTGCCCTGAAGTTCCTATCATGGACGGAAGTTCGGAACCTTTTGTGAATGAATTTGAGCGAGTGGGGACAGTAAAACAGGATGCTTTGCGACGGTCGCTTAGGGTCATTAAGCCGGTAAAAATTGTTAACGAAGACGCTCACATTGCTTTGATGCCCGCTAATACGTTTAGTATTGAATTTGAAATCGATTTTAATTCAGAAGCAATCCAGGAAAAATCGTTAGAGATATCACTAATCAATGGTACTTTTAACCACCATATAAGTAGGGCGAGAACTTTTGGTTTTCTTGAGGACGTGGATCGGATGCGAGCGGCTGGATTAGGGTTGGGAGGATCGCTTCATAATGTAGTGGTCGTTGACGGAGCTCAAATTCTTAATGATGATGGGCTGCGATTTAAGGATGAATTTGTTCGGCACAAGATATTAGATTGTGTGGGCGACCTATATCTGTCAGGGGGACCTATCATAGGTAGAGTTACAGCTTACAGGACGGGGCACTATTTTAATAATATGCTTCTAAGAGAACTTTTTGCTAATGAAGGAGCATGGGAGTGGGTGACGGATTCCACTGATCTATCTCCAAAAAAAAACGAAGCTAACCTAACCTTTTCATAAAATTTGCGAATTTATTGTCGCGGAAACTTTGCTCGAATATGCTACTGATCGGGGCAATATGGTTGTCCTGAACTTTTGGGCAACGAGTGGGTTATCGATAGCAACGGCTCCAAGTTATGAACGATGTCAGGTCGAGATACACTTTATAGTATTTTTAGCAAACAAGGTTTTGTGGCACCATTGGAAACTGTTTACTAGCAAACATTAATAGCAGAAAATAATAAATTGTTCTGGGTCTTTATTCTAATGACCCAATCTTTATCAAGAGACTGAGAGGATAAAATTGATGGACAAGGTGCGGGTGACGACTGATGGTCCTATCAAAACAATTCTATTGAATAGGGCTGAGAAAAGGAATGCATTGGACTTAGAGATGCTCGATAATTTGTACGAGATATTTACGGAAAAAACCGAAGTAAATGATAGGGTGATGGTCCTCCGAGGAGAGGGACCATCGTTTTGCGCTGGTATAGACCTAGCTGAAAGGCAGAAGAAACCATCGATAGGAACGGTCAGTCCAGTTGAACGCGTATTTCACGCTATGGAGATGAACCCCTTGCCGATTGTTTCAGTGGTACAAGGGGCTGCAATTGCAGGTGGTTGCGAAATGGCATTACACTCGGAGTTTGTTATAGCGTCTGAAAATGCCAAATTTGGAATGTCGCTTGCACAAATAGGCCTGGCACCTAGCTGGTTTCTTACAAAAAAGCTACTAGAGGTGGCAGGTCCCGTAAGCACGCGTGAAGTATTGTTACTAGGTGAACCGATGTCGGCCCGTTGGATGTTTGAAAGAGGAATTATAGGTCGAGTAGTTCCTGATAATGAAGTAGAGGTAGAAGCAGAAAAATTAATTAGCCGTTTGTCGCGGAACGCTCCTTTGTCACTCTGCGCGATGAAAGCAATTATAATCCGCGAGTTGGCCTTCCGTGATAATATAAAACACGATGATATTGATGAGCTTGTTGTTAAAGCTCGTGCAAGTGAAGATGCAAAAGAAGGTATAGCGGCGCGTTTGGAAAAACGCGAGCCAATTTTTAGGGGGGTGTGAAGA
The DNA here is from genome assembly GCA_964342575.1 of uncultured Nisaea sp. Classification (GTDB taxonomy): domain Bacteria; phylum Pseudomonadota; class Alphaproteobacteria; order Thalassobaculales; family Thalassobaculaceae. The sequence continues at coordinate 3,398 of CAYFGZ010000104.1, forward strand.
GAAATGCCTATAAGGTTAGAAAAACCCTGGATTGATTTTTCCAGCGCCAATCTAGGCGGAATAGCGTGCCATCTAGGTGTATATCAACTAGGGACTGAAGAAGAAATTGTTTATATCGGTGTAGCCGATGCTCGCAGCCGGTTTGGGTTAAAAGGTGAATTGGAAAGTTGGTCTAATGATTTTTCTTTAAAATTTGACCGATTTCGAATCGAAATAAATATGGCATATAGGACACGTCATCTAGAACTTCTGCAGGTTTTCTATAGTGATTATGGGCGATTGCCAGTCGGTAACTTGGACGTGGATGTAAGTTCGCTTGGTCAACTTAGACCGGGATGAATTAAATAAGCAGCTTGTTGATTGGGGTTCGGCTTGGGCTGCATTAGATATTTTGATTATTGAACTGGCGTCGGTTTGCAGGAGGATAAAATGGATTTCACATTAAATGAAGAGCAAACAATGATCGTGGATATGATCAGGAAATTTGTTCAGCAGGAGATAATTCCACTTGAAGTTAATCTTGATCCAGATGCCGATGAGCTAGATACGGATACTCTGTCTAGGCTAGTAGATAAAACAAAAAAGATGGGGTTGTATGGCTTGGACACGCCCTCAGAATATGGAGGGCCGGATATTGATATGGTTACGAGGGTTCTGATAGCTATTGAATGTAGTCAACACAGAGCAGGTCTCTATTCGCCCTGTTATTACGCGTTTGGCGGTGCTCGTCAGGCGCAACTCTTTGAGGCTACAGATGTACAAAAAGAAAAGTATCTATATCCGATGCTACGGGGTGAAAAACGGGTTTTCTTTGCTCTTTCTGAGCCGTCTGGAGGCAGTGATCCTGCTCGATCCATACAAACTCGTGCTACCAGAGATGGCAATGACCACTGGGTCCTAAATGGGACAAAGTTATGGATCAGTGGCGCAGACAGGGCAGATTATGGCCTCGTATTCGCGAGGACGGGTGGAGCAGGTCGAGCCGGTGTAACAGCGTTTATTGTCGAAACAGATTGGCCAGGATTTAATGTGTCTAGAGTTGTGCACACTCTACGGTCTGCAAAATATGCTACAGAAATACATATAGATAATCTTAGAGTACCTCATGAAAATATCTTGGGGGAGGAAGGAGGAGGTTTTGCTATTGCTAATGACCGATTGGCGAGGCAGCGAGTTCCATATGCAGCAGAATGTTTAGGCGTGGCAATTAAAGCACACCAAATGGCTGTGGAGTATTCAAAAATACGAGAGACATTTGGTGCGCCTTTGTCTTCCAGGCAAGGTATACAGTGGATGTTAGTAGAGAATGAAATTGATATCCGTTCGGCGAAATTACTGGTTTTGGATGCGGCAGCCAAATGTGACAATGGACAACCATTCCGCACCGAATCTGCAATTGCAAAGCTGGTATGTGCTGAAAATGGCTTTAAAGTCGTTGATAGATCTATGCAAATTCATGGAGGACTTGGAGTAGCGAAAGACTTACCGTTTGAGCGTTGGTTTCGAGAAATGCGTATTAGGAGAGTAGGTGAGGGTCCAAGTGAAGTCCAGAAGCACGTTATAGCACGGGATATTATTGGGAGTGGGTTAAGGTGATCCAAGATGCGGATGAAGGTTCTAAGGGGTGGCCTCTGAAAGGTTTAAAAGTACTCGACTTGGGACAGATATATAATGGTCCGTATGCGGGCTTCTTGATGGCACATGCTGGAGCTGATGTCGTAAAAATAGAACCATTGTGCGGAGAGGTATTAAGACAACGAGGGGGTGGAGATATTCCCCTTTCGTTTTCAATGTTAAATACAAACAAGAGAGGATTAGCAATTGATCTTAAAAAACAGGCCGGGAAAGAATTGTTAATTAAGTTGGTGTGTGAAGCTGATGTTCTATTAGAAAATTTTGCGCCTGAAACAATGGAGAGGTTGGGAATTGGCCGAGAGGTATTGATCAAAAAGAATCCAAGGCTAATCTATGCGTCCGGATCAGGATATGGCTTAACTGGCCCAAAAAGAGATAATTTGGCGATGGATCTGACGGTTCAAGCGGTAGGTGGTGTAATGAGTGTTAACGGCCCAGAAGATGGGCCCCCTATGAAGGCGGGGCCTGCGATCTGTGATTTTGTAGGAGGCGCTCATCTATACGCTGGTATAGTGACCGCTTTATATGAAAGGTCTAGAACGGGAGCTGGTCGAGTTGTGGAAGTCGCTATGCAAGAAGCTATTTATCCGGTTCTTAGTTCTAATATATCAAGCCTTCACCGAAATAATTGGAAGCATCCCGCCAGGAGGGGTAATAAGCATCCAACACGTGGGTCGGCCCCCTACAACGTTTACGCCGCCAGCGATGGTTTTATCGCTATAATTTGTGTTCAGGACAGTCATTGGGAAAATTTACTTGGTGTTTTGGGAAAAGAGGACCTAAAAGGAGACCCTCGGTTTTTTACACAAGAATTGAGAGCAAGGAATGAGGAAGTAGTTGATCAACTGGTCGAAAATTGGACAAAAACAAAAACCAAGAACGAAATAGCGGAAGTTCTTAACGTTAATCGCGTTCCCGCAGCACCGGTGCGCGATCTTGAAGAAGTGACAGCAGATCCCCATATGCACCAACGTGGCATGTTGCACAACATTAAACATCCAACAATGGGAAATATTGTCCTTCCCACGAGTCCTATAAGGTTCCATGATAGTCCGAAAGCGACCATAAGTGTGGAACCGGATATCGGGCAGCATACAGCTGAAGTTTTGGAGGATTGGTTGTGTTTAAGGGAAGCAGAATTGAACCAGCTACTGAAGGATTTAGTTGTACGTTAAATGGCCGTCTTTTATGGAAAGTTTTCTTTGTGTCGTATACAATACCGCTTAAATATTCAATAAATGGGGTATCTGAGTTAAAAGATAATTGGTGTATTGGAGGAAAGCAATTTTCTTTTTAGAGCTAATGAAGATGTCGAATAAAGTTGGTTTAATTACCGTTACATTTATATTGTTTTTGTCGATAGGGTGCGGCGAATCCAAGAAGCAAGCTGAATATATAGAGCTTCCGGTAGAGCGATTGTATAATACTGCAATTGATAAGGCTCTAACAGGAGACTTTCGTGCCGCCGCGCCCATGTTCGATGAAGTTGAGAGACAGCACCCATACTCAGTATGGGCAACACAGGCACAATTGATGGCAGCGTATGCTCTGTATCAGAGCAACCAATATGATGAAGCTGTAAACGCGCTGAATAGATTTATCCACCTGAATCCCGGCAACCAAAATATTGATTATGCCTATTATTTGAAGGGCCTGAGTTTTTACGAACGGATAGTTGATGTAGGCCGAGACCAAAAAATAACCAAGGATGCATTGGATATTTTCACAGAAGTTATAAAGCGGTTTCCAAAAAGCAAATACGCCCGGGATGCGAGATTGAAAATTGATCTAGCCCGCAACCACTTAGCGGGAAAAGAAATGGAGATAGGTCGATTTTATTTATTCCGTGGTCAGTATATTGCGGCTATTAACCGGTTTAAGAATGTTATAGAAAAATTCGACACAACCGCTCAAATTCCTGAAGCTCTTCATAGGCTTACCGAAGCATATCTATCCATTGGGTTGGAGGATGAAGCATATAGGACTGCAGCTATTTTGGGGCACAATTATCCCGGCAGTGAGTGGTATCAGGATAGCTATGCGCTGATTAAAACTGGTAAACTTTACAGTGTTAAGGAACAGGAGAGCGGTATATTCGGCCTTGGTTTGTGGATTTTTTGAGGATGCTATGCTTAGCGAATTATCTATTCGCGATGTAGTGCTTATTGATCGCTTGGATCTCTCTTTCAACAATGGTTTGACAGTGATGACCGGCGAAACTGGGGCAGGAAAATCAATCCTTCTCGATTCTTTAAACCTTGCATTAGGAGGACGGGGAGACGCAAGTTTGGTTCGTCATGGACAGTCCGAGGCTATTATCACTGCGTCGTTTGAGATAGTGGATACGGGTTTTCTTGCGGACCTGTTGTCGGAAATTGGTATTGAAGAGAAAATTCTTAGCGAAGAATTGTTGGTATTAAGAAGAGTTATGTCGCGGGACGGACGGACCAGAGCCTACGTTAACGACCAGCTGGTTAGTGTTTCAACGCTAAAGAAACTAGGTAATGTTTTGGTCGAGATCCAAGGGCAGTTCGATGCGACTGGCCTTATGAATCCGACTAATCACCGGTATTTTCTCGATGTATTTTCTAATCATTCGGAACTTTTGGGTAAGGTAGACGAAAATTTCATTCGCCTATCTGAGGCGAAGGAAAAATTAAAAGATTTAAGAAATAGAGATCAAGACATTACTTCACAAAGAGACTTTCTGAGATTTTCTGCAAGTGAACTAAGTTCATTACAAGCAGAAGATGGAGAGGAAGAAAAACTAACAAAATTCCGTAGCCTTCTCGTTAATGCTGAGAAAAATATTCAATCTATTAACGAAGCAATCGAATTATTGGCTGGGGATGCTGGAGCAGTTATTTTGTTATCGCGAGCGCAGCGGATACTGGATAACGCTGGCGGGGAAATGCTTGAAATTACCGAATCGTTAGACCGTGCGCTTACCGAATTAAATCTGATGGAAAACAAACTATTCCGATTAGCGGGGGACATAGAACTGGATTCTGGAAAATTGGATGAAACGGAACATAGACTTAGTGAGTTGAGGGCGGCTGCTCGAAAGCATGGAATACTCCCTGATGAACTTCCGGAACTTACAAAAAAACTGATGTGTGAACTAGAGAGTTTGGAAAATGTAGGGGAATCCCTAGTTGAATTGGAGGGGGAATTAGAGATAGCGCGGAAAGAGTATCTAATAAGTGCGGAAAAATTATCAGCAAGCAGAGCGAAGAATGCCGCATCTCTTGATAAAAGAGTAATGAAAGAGCTTCCATCCTTAAAGTTAGAAAAGACGAAGTTTGGAACGATTGTTAGCCGTCTCGATGAAGTAAACTGGGGTAGAGAAGGAATTGACAGCGTTGAATTTGAAGTCTCTACCAACCCGGGCGTACCTGTTGGATCCCTCAACAAAGTTGCATCCGGGGGGGAAAGGTCACGTTTTTTATTAGCGCTTCGTGTGGCACTCCTAGCTGCTTCTCCCGTTCCAACACTGGTGTTCGATGAGGTTGATTCAGGAGTGGGTGGATCAGTTGCATCGGCTGTGGGTGAACGCCTACAAAAATTAGGAAAAAAATTACAAGTGTTGGTAGTAACTCATTCTCCTCAGGTGGCAGCAAAAGGTCACGACCATTGGCAGATAAGCAAGGCTTTGAACGGAGAATCTGCGCAAGCTATTGCAGTTCAATTACAGACTAAAGAGCGCATTGAGGAGATAGGCAGGATGCTGGCCGGTGAAACAATCACCGCAGAAGCACTTGCTGCGGCTGAGAAATTGATGGAGAGCTAGGACAGTTGCGGACATGACAGGTAAACATCGACACAAATTACTTGACGCATTGGATATTTTTGAAGCCGAAGAAGAACTGGATGCTCTGGCTACGGAAATAGAATTTCACGATAATCTTTATCATGGACAGGACAATCCAGCTGTCGACGATGCGTACTACGATAGTTTAAGAAAACGTTTTACAAATATTGCGAAAAAATTTCCTGCTTTAGTTAAATCTCTTTCAATAATCGAGAAGGTCGGCGCTCCTCCTGCAACTGGATTCGACAAAATTACTCATAGTCAACCGATGTTGTCTTTAAGTAACGCATTCTATCCCGAAGATATTCATGATTTTTTAGAACGAGTGCGGAAATTTTTGTTGTTACCGGTAGATAAGGCGGTTGAGATGGTAGTGGAACCAAAAATTGATGGTCTTTCGGCTACACTGCTTTACGAGAATGGAAGACTAATGTATGGCGCCACGCGTGGGGACGGGGCAGTTGGGGAGGATATTACTCATAATCTTCTTACGTTAGAAGATATTCCTACGGAGATCTCTCAGGATGTACCTAACACCGTAGAAATCCGGGGTGAAGTCTATATGACTAAAACAGCATTTGAGGAATTGAATGATTCGCAGAAGGATAATGGTCAAAAATTATTTGCCAATCCCCGAAATGCAGCAGCAGGATCGCTACGGCAATTGGACGCTACTGTAACGTCGGCTAGGAAGTTAAATTTTTTCGCATATGGTTGGGGAGAAGTCTCGTCCTTGGATGTTAAGACTCATAGCGAAATGTTGAATCTTTTCCAGACTTGGGGTTTCAAAATAAATTCTCTTGCCAAATTGTGTTCTACATTAGAGCAAGTACTAGAGTATTATAGTCAAATTGATAGTCAACGACCGAATTTACCTTATGAAATAGACGGTCTTGTCTACAAAGTTAATAGACTGGACTGGCAGGAGAGGCTCGGCGCAGTTAGCCGTGCTCCTAGATGGGCAGTAGCACATAAATTTCCGGCTGAACAAATCCAAACGGTTCTCACAGACATCAATGTACAGGTTGGAAGAACAGGAGTAATTACGCCAGTCGGTCGCTTAGAACCTGTAAAAGTGGGTGGGGTGATAGTTGCTAATGCTACGCTTCATAACGAAGACGAGATTGTAAGAAAAGATGTTCGAATTGGTGACACCGTTGTTATCCAAAGAGCTGGTGATGTTATTCCTCAGATAGTTAGGGTGGTTACAGAAAAGCGTCCAGTTAACAGTAGACCGTACATGTTTCCGCCAACGTGCCCAAGTTGTGGAAGTATTACTCAGCGTCTAGAGGGGGAGGCTGCTCGTCGATGTTTGGCTGGCCTGGCATGTAAAATCCAAGCGGTAGAGAGATTACAGCACTTTGTATCGCGGGATGCCCTGGATATAGATGGTTTAGGGACGAAACAAATTCAACTGTTTTGGGATGTCGGTTTTATAAGAAAGCCAGGGGATATTTTTCGACTATCTAAATTTGAGCAGAAGATTAAAACTATGTCAGGGTGGGGTGAAAAATCGACGGAAAATCTATTACTTGCTATCGAAAGTGGACGGAAGATAAGTTTAGACCGTTTTATTTATAGTTTGGGAATTCCACAAATAGGTCAATCCATGGCTAAATTACTGGCTGAGAATTATAGAACTGTAGTCGCCTGGGATACTGCCATGAAATTGGCTTTTGATAGAGACAGTGAAGAGTGGCATCAGTTGTTGAGTATAGATCAAATTGGAGAATCAGTTGCTAACGATTTAGTAAATTTTTTCAACCATGGGATTAATACCGAAATAACAGCGGATTTAAGAAATGAGTTGATTATTGATTCTATCGAACGAATTGACGTGAACAATAGTATTGTTTATGGAAAAACAATTGTTTTTACTGGGACACTTAGTTATATGGGACGCGCCGAGGCAAAGGCAAAGGCGGAGAGGCAGGGTGCCCGTGTCTCTGGAGCGGTATCAAAAAAAACTGATTATTTGGTTGTAGGAGGCGGTGCAGGCTCAAAAGCCAAGAAAGCAGAGAGACTAGGAGTTACTGTTCTGTCCGAGAGCGAATGGTTGGATTTGATTAAGTGACGAATTAAAAACTGAAAAACATGACCAATTCTCATCAGGTCCGCTACATTAAATAAGCTGTAAAAATATCATAATCAATCCAACGATTGATATTACGTAGGCTCCTGTTCTTATCCAAGGTATCCCAACGATATAGATAACAGCATATGCTGCGCGTCCCCAGAAGAATAGTTGTGATCCCAACACGGTCATTTCATTTGATGCGCCAGCCAACTTTGTAATAATCACTAATGCTGCAAACAACACCAAATTTTCTAGCATGTTTCTGTGAGCTCGTTGAGCACGCGCCACCCAGCCGACAGTCGACGGAAGATTTTCTCGGTTTCCAGCCAGTGTTGTTAGCCCGAGTTGTGATACCGCTCCGACAATCGCTAAAACAACTTGAATAAAAGCCAATCCAACAGCCCAAACTAATAGATTTAACTCAATGTCAATTTCGGTTGTCATGATTCCCATCCTAGTTTCGTATCACCGATGAACGTATTATAAAGGCATGTTATTTTTCATCAAGATCTATCTATTGGTAGCTTCGGACAACACTGGTCCAATTTCATCATTTATTACCAGATCTGCATACGGGTCCAATGGAGTTTGTTCTCGATTCAATATAACAAGTCCTGCACCGTTTTGCTTGGCTATCATTGGAATTTGTGCAGCAGGATGCACAACCAAAGACGAGCCAATAGCCAGGAATAGATCGGAGGATAAAGCTGCCTCTTCCGCTTTTTGCATTGCTTCTACGGGCATAGCTTGCCCAAACGATATCGTGGCAGTCTTAACCAAGCCACCGCAGAACTTGCAAAGGGGTAACTCATCTTTTCCCAGAAAACTCTGTTTAATTATTTCCAATTCGTATCGCGTACTGCAAGTTAGACAGGAGGCGTATGTGCCGTTCCCATGCAGTTCTATAACGTTCTCCTCTACGATACCGGATTGCTGGTGCAAATTGTCTATATTCTGGGTAATGACTGATGATGCCTTTCCATGTTTTATTAACCGGGCGATAGCGTAGTGTCCGGCATTTGGTTGAGCTATTTTGATTGTCTTATCGATTTCAAATTTTCGTCTCCATGACTCTCTCCGCATTTCCTCACTCGATAGGAAATCCTGGAATTGTATTGGAGCCATTTTTGTCCAAATGCCGCCAGGACTTCTAAAATCTGGTATTCCAGATTCTGTTGAGATACCTGCCCCCGTAAAAAAGACAATATTTTTCGAGGATTCTATCATTTGCCTTAATGCATTACTCTGGTCCATCGAAGTGCTTCTCTGTTAATACATTGTTGTCTAAATTAAGAATTACCTAACTGATAACAGCATAGTCATCAAAAGTAATGCATAGATACTAGTAATAGGGCAATTATTGTCCAGGCGGTCGTCAAAGAATGACTTCAAATCCTTCAAAATAAGGGTGACCTACATAAAGGTCTCCATGGGCGCCGGCATTTTTGTGGGCTTTTCGAAATTCCTCGGATTTTGTCCAGGCCCTAAAATCTGCTTCCGACTGCCAGGTGGTGTGTGAAGCGTATAGTGTATGCGTCTCTTCTGTTGGACCTTTCACTAGATGAAAAGAAATAAAACCCGGTACATTTTTGA
>CAYFGZ010000105.1:0-12342 GCA_964342575.1 uncultured Nisaea sp.
ACGAGATGCTCTACCACTGAGCTACGCCCGCATTCCTATGCCGCCGTATTGTGCGACGGTGGCGCAGAATAATACCCTCTGCACCTAACTTTGCAAGTGTTGGTTAAAAATAGTTTGCAATAACAAAGCTATTGTTGTCGTGACATAGTGTAGAAGAATAGCTAGCATTTAATAAAGGAATTAGCATATGAAAACCCACGTACAAATAAATAACACGGTGGTCGAAGGAAAGGCGTCGCCTGATGATGTTTTTGAAACACTTAATAAGTTAAATATTTTATATAAAACTCATGAACATCCAGCGCTTTTTACGGTTGAAGAATCTAAGGCCTTGAGAGGGAATTTACCTGGGGGCCATTGTAAGAACTTATTTTTGCGCGGCAAAAAAAACGATATGTGGTTGCTCGTGTGCCGGGAGGATTTAAAGGTAGATTTAAAATTATTAGGTGTTACCCTTGGGGGCGCGCGTTTGTCCTTTGGCAGTTCAGACCGTTTAATGCGGTATTTGGGAGTTTGCCCAGGTTCTGTTTCTCCTTTTGCGTTGATAAATGATACGCAACAAATGGTGAAGGTTGTTCTGGATTCTGGTCTGATGAAATTTTCGCTTTTAAACTTTCACCCCCTCACCAATGAGCAGACAACTTCAATCGCACCTAATGATCTTATAAGGTACATAGAGGCTTGCGGCCACAAGGCAGAAATACTAGATCTAAATTAAAGTTAGAAATTCTATTGTTTATCAGAATCTAAGCGCCATATTATAATGCAGAAAATACTTTTGGGGGTCTAAAATGGATACAGCGGGTTCGGGCGAAGAACAGGACATTATAGGAGCTAATGGAGATCTTATTAAAGATTCATCAACGGCGTCCTTTATGGCGGATGTTATAGAAGCCTCGATGTCCACGCCAATAATAGTGGATTTTTGGGCTCCGTGGTGTGGTCCATGCAAACAGTTGGGGCCGATGCTTGAGAAAGTGGTGCGCGACTCGGCTGGGGCTGTTCGCCTCGTTAAGATAGACATCGATCAGAATCCAGAGATTGCACAACAATTACGGGTGCAATCTATACCAGCTGTTTTTGCTTTTAAGAATGGACAACCCGTTGATGGTTTTGCGGGGGCTCTCCCCGAAAGTCAAATTCGCGATTTTGTAAAAAAATTGACGGATGGAGCGGCGGGCGACTCTCCAATGGAGGAAGCGTTAGATGCCGCGGATGGCATGCTTAACGATGATAATGTTCAAGGCGCTACGGATCTTTTTCGTCAGATACTTGAGCACGATCCAGAAAATCTCAGGGGCATAGCGGGCCTTTGTAAGTGTTTGATAGCTTTGAAGAAAATGGAGCAAGCTCAGGAAATTCTAGGGGGGTTGTCTGAAGATCAGAAGAAAGCCCAAGAATTAAAGGGAGTGTTGGCGCAGATGGATTTAGTTCTAAGTAGCGCCGAAGTTGGCGACTTAGCGGAACTTAGAACAGCTGTTCAATCGGATCCAAAAAATCTAGACGCAAAGTTTGATCTGGCTATGGCTCTTTATGGTAAGGGTGATAACGAGGGGGCAGTTGAGCATTTGCTCGATAGTATTTCGATTAATAGAAATTGGAACGACGAGGCAGCGAGAAAGCAGTTGGTGAAACTCTTTGGCGCGTTTGGTCAAAGCGACCCCCTCACGATAGAGGCTCGTAAGCGACTTTCAGCAATTTTATTTTCGTAGAAAGCGTTTTCAAAGTATAAAGAAGGGGTATTGGTAGTGTCTGGTCCTGGGTTTTCAACGAGTTATATTAATTTACCATCAACTCTGCCCATTTTTCCCTTAGAAGGCGTTCTCCTTCTGCCTTCGGGTCGTCTGCCTTTGAATGTCTTTGAGCCCAGGTATTTGGCAATGACAGATGATGCCCTGGCGGCTCATCGTTTAATAGGTATTATACAACCAACCAAATCCGAATTGGGCGTGCAAGTTCCTCCAGTTTTTCACACCGGGTGCGCCGGAAGAATTTGCGCTTTTTCAGAAACGGATGATGGACGATATTTAATTACGTTATCTGGCGTAGCGCGTTTTGACGTAATAGAAGAAATCGACGCAGTCCGAGGGTATAGGCGGATAGTTCCAGATTGGTCACCCTATGAAATAGATTGTTTCGGATCGGGGAAGTTGCAATTAGATAAAAAACGTTTACTTATAGCCTTGAAAAGTTATTTCGAGAACAAGGCTATTAATCCGGACTGGGAGGCTATCGATCGGATGGACGATGTACAGTTGATAACTACATTGGCGATGATCTGTCCTTTTGGGCCATCAGAACAGCAGGCGTTATTGATGGCAAAAGAAATACAGGATTGTGCAGACACTATGATGTCGCTTATAGAAATTGCAACACATGAAGTTAGTGGGGCTGATAATGTGCGACACTGACGGAACAGAGCAAACTTTTGGCAAAAAAGACGATTACCAAATAGACCCAAGGCTACTTGAAATACTGGTCTGCCCTGTTTCCAAAGCCCCATTAGTTTTTGACAAGGTGACTATGGAGTTGATCAGTGAAGCGGCTGGTCTGGCGTTTCCTATAAGGAACGGACTTCCTATACTATTGGTGGATGAGGCTAGGCCCGTAGACGAAGATTTGGAAAAGTCTGACAAGCCTGATAGGCAATAACTGAACTGACCCATGATAAAAAAAATGCGAGAATGGTCTAATAGTTGCTGGCCTACCGAGATACGTATCGAAGCAGAGGGGGAGGTTTTGCGAGTTTCTTTTGATGATGGTAATGAATATGCGCTTTCAGCAGAATTATTGCGGGTCGAAAGCCCATCTGCCGAGGTACAGGGCCATGGAATCGGGCAGAAAATAACGATTTCAGGGAAGCGCTTGGTTCGTATATTGGGAGTTGAGCAAGTCGGGAACTACGCAATTAAAATTACTTTTAATGACCTGCATGATACGGGAATATACACATGGAAATATCTGCACGAACTAGGGGAAAATCAGGAAAAAATATGGGAAGATTATTTTGAAAGATTGCTTGTCGAAGGTCTTGGTAGAGACCCGTGATAAAGCTTAGTGTTTCTTATCATCTATACAAGAAATTCAGTCATTATGTGTGGGCGACTTCCCGCGCAGTAGATTAGGGAGGTCTCCTAGGTTTCCCATCGCCGCGCTCATAAATAGTCTCTTTAAGGGTGACAGACGATTTACAACTGAAAGCCCTAATCCCCGCACCATTCGGATTGATTGATAGTTATTTGAAAACAAACGGTTTAGGCTATCCGTTGCGGTAATTAGAGACATTTTATCCAGATCGCGAGAGGCCTGAAATTTTCGCAAAACTTCCGGGCTTCCAGCGTCCAGGCCCAAATACTTAGCCTCCCCCAGTTTGTCTGCTAAATGTGCTATGTCACGAAGACCTAGATTAAACCCTTGACCCGCAATAGGGTGTATTTTGTGAGCAGAATCACCGATTAGCGCAAGGCGATCAGCTATTTGCGTTTCCGCATTAATTAGAGATAATGGAAAAGCCGCGCGTTTTCCAATGAGTTTCAGCCTGCCGAGGCAGTCCTCGATCCGAAGACTCGCACCTTCTAGAAAATGGGCTTCTTCTAGTTCCATAAGTGACTTTGCGACTAGAGTCTCCTCGGTCCAAATGGCGGAGGACATGTTGTTTTTCATTGGCAGAAAAGCTATTGGGCCTCCAGATAAAAATCGTTCATGGGCCACCCCGAAATGAGGAGTACTGTGAGCAACCGAAAATACGATACTGGTCTGTCTATAGTCGAGGCGTGTCGTTTGAATTCCTGCCAAGTCACGGGCATAGCTGTCGCTACCGTCGGCTGCTATAAGTAGGTCACCGGTGATAATGCTGCCATCCGCTAATTGCACTCGCACAGATGTATCGTCTGCGGTATAGTCTTTCAAGGTAATGTCGGCAAAAATAGAGATCTCACGGCGCCGTTGGGCGAAACGAATCAGGGTATTCTTAAGAATGCTATTTTCAACGATGTAGCCCATTGGCTTTTTGCTTGCTTCGTGATGGTTGTAATGGACAAAGCTATTTAGGCTTTTTTCCGAGACTCTAATGTCTAAGATTGGCTCCGCAAATTGTTCCAAAAATGCCCATATACCCAGGGTTTCGAGCATGACTTGTCCACTCGCAGCAATCGCCGTAGTCCGCGGGTCCCCCATTCCAAGTTTAGTTGGTTTTAAACTACTTTTCTCAATCAGGGCCGATCTAAGATTAATGGTCGATAGTGCAGCTGCGGCTGTCAATCCCACGAGACCCCCTCCTAGAATTATACAATCGAAATTTTTATCTGCGTTAGCCTTGTTAGCCATATATCACCATCTTAGCCGGGTGCAATCTAGAAAACTGCTGACAATAAGGGAGAATATATATGTTAGTGGTCAGACTTCCAGAGAAAAAAAGGTTATGAAGAGCGTGATCTAGAGCCAATGTAGCAAAGTTTTTGCTCAGGGTTCGGTTTTTAAGACTAGTCACTAAGTTATTGGAAAATTACGACGCTATGCTATAATTTTACATTAATATTGTCCGTTAACCAACTATAATATATACTTGTTTTTGATTCTATTTAATAGGAGTCGAAATCATCAATGCTTAATCCAAATTTGGCACCCCTCAGTCACTATACGTTCGCTAGATTGGGCGAGATGCTTGATGGGATTACGCCTATATCTAACGACGAACCGATTTTTTTTTCCCTTGGTGAACCTCAAAAGGCGACACCAATGATTCTGGCCGAAACTATCGCTGAGAACGGTCATCTGTGGAACCGTTATCCACCACCGAACGGCGATGTGGAGTTTCGTCGTGCTACCAGAGATTGGTTATACCGGAGATATAGACTTCCAGATAATTTAATAGACCCAGACAAACACATAATGCCTGTGCCCGGCACACGGGAGCCGTTGTATCAGATTGGCTTCCTTTGTGTCCCTGCCGAAAAAAACGGGGAGCGTCCGGCTGTTTTGATGCCTAACCCCTTCTATCACGTTTATCAGGGCGCTGCTATGTTGGGCAGGGCCGATGCTATCTACTTGCCAGCTAAAGCGGAAAACAACTTCTTTCCGAATTTAGATGAGATATCGCCAGATACTTTGGCGAGGACGGCCGTGTTTTTTCTATGCAGCCCGGCCAATCCTCAAGGGACGACGGCGGATAAGATATATTTGAAAAAAGCAGTCGAACTGGCTAGAGAGTACGATTTTGTCTTAGCCCTCGACGAGTGTTACTGCGAAATCTATAGAGGCAAAGCCCCGCTGGGGGGGCTGGAAGTTTGTGGTGAACTGGGGGGCGGATTAAAGAATGTTGTATCTTTTAATTCCCTGTCCAAAAGGTCCAGCGCTCCTGGACTTCGGTCTGGTTTTATTGTTGGTGATCCAGAAATTATTGAGCGCTATGGGCAATTTGTCACCTTTGGCGGGGCGCCGCTTCCATTGCCAATACTCAAGGCGTCGACCGCTCTGTGGAAAGACGACTCCCATGTGGCTGAAAACCGCAGTTATTATGAAAAAAACTTCCACATAGCAAAAGATATACTTGGAAAACACATGGAATTAGTTATCCCTCCGGCTGGGTTTTTTCTGTGGTTAGATGTTGGCGATGGAAGAATTGCCGCTATGAAGCTTTGGAGGGAAGCGGCTATAAAAACCGTGCCTGGCGAATTAATGGGAAGGGATGATAAAACTGGGGTAAACCCGGGCAAAGCATACCTCAGGGTTGCTCTAGTTTATGATTCCGAAAAAACTGAATTTGGGCTCAAGAGATTAGTAAATACGTTGTTTGGGTGACAAGTCGCAGGCGCAGCTTGAAAGGAAGTTGATATGTCATTAAGTGATCGGGGTTTGCTTGCTGGAGGCTGGCTGGAGAATACGCCGCCTTTTTTTAAGCGTCGGCTAGCTGAGGTTATTGGAATCGGCCTTTTGACTGCCGTAGTACTGATCATAGGTGCTCTAAGTACTTATACTTCGACTGATCCATCGATGAATACCTCGGGCTCCCATCAAGTTAACAACTTGATGGGAGCGCCAGGTGCTATCGTTGCAGATCTTTTACTTCAGTTTCTAGGAATAGCTAGTCTAGGTATTTTGCTTGTTTTGGGAGCGTGGGGTTTTCGCCTACTTTCCCATCGGCCACTTAATCGGATATTATTGCGTCTCCTATTTCTACCGGTTTCGCTTCTTGCAATAGCGCCAGCTTTGACAAAGCTCTCATTGGCAGTGGATTGGCCCCTGGAAGCTGGGCTTGGTGGCGTGGTGGGTGCTATCGTGTTCGAACATTTAAAGAACATGACAACCCATTTTGATTTCCCGCAATTTGCCAGCTTGTTTATCCTTACATCGACGGGCTTATTCATTTTATTGTGGTGTATGGGAGTCAAATGGGCCGAGTGGATTACAATTCTCACCAAAACAGGCGTCAAAAGCCGTGTGCTGTTTTTATTGGGGAAAAGAGGGGGCGTTGCAAGTGCAAAGGCGCTTCAATTTGGATTTAGGGCAGCCACAAAAGCAGCCGACCAGAAAAAAGCTAACTCAGTGTTGCGCACGGAGCCCAGTTTCTCAAACGCAGCTTCCTCCTCCAGTGGTGTTACAACTGTTGTAAAAGATCATCGTTTGACGGCAAATCAAACAGCTTCCAAGGTTCTATCGGATAATCAAACCATCACTCTCCTAAAGTCAGATAATCCACAACAACTCGACAGAAGGGCAAAACGAAGAATTAGCGACCGCCAAGAAACGTTAGATTTAATACAAGCGGGGGAATACCAATTTCCAGCATTGGGATTATTATCTGTCCGAAAACAAAAACACCGGACGTTGCCTGACGCCAATAGATTGGAGGCGAACGCTCGCCTATTAGAGACTGTTTTACAAGACTTTGGCATAAAGGGTGAAATCGTACAGGTGCGAAGTGGTCCAGTGGTAACACTCTATGAATTGCAACCCGCCCCAGGAACAAAATCTTCCCGGGTCATTGGATTAGCGGACGATATCGCTCGGTCTATGAGTGCGGTTTCGGTTAGGGTAGCTGTAGTTCCTGGACGAAACGTGATTGGGATTGAATTACCAAATAACGACAGGGAAATGGTTTTTCTTAGGGAAATGCTTGAAACCCAGGAGTACGTTGAGTGTAACGAAAAGCTGCCCATTGCACTTGGAAAAGATATTAGCGGAAGTCCAGTAGTTGTAGATTTAGCACGGATGCCGCATTTGTTGATAGCCGGGACAACTGGTTCTGGAAAATCGGTGGCAGTAAACACAATGATATTGTCGCTTTTGTACAGAATGACACCCGAACAATGCAGAATGATAATGATAGACCCCAAGATGTTAGAGCTGTCGATATATGACAATATTCCTCACCTGCTTAGCCCAGTTGTAACAGACCCCAAAAAAGCAGTTGTGGCCCTAAAATGGACGGTGCGCGAAATGGAAAGTAGATATCGAGCGATGTCTAAGCTTGGTGTCAGGAATATTGATGGTTACAATGCTCGCTTGGCTGAAGCACGAAAGAAAGGTGAAGTATTAAAACGCCGAGTTCAGACTGGATTTGACAACGAAACAGGGAAGCCAGTTTTTGAAGACCAGCCGTTAGATCTGACGCCGTTTCCATTTATCGTAGTCGTAATCGATGAAGTCGCCGACTTGATGCTGGTAGCTGGAAAAGACATTGAGGGGGCGGTGCAGCGTTTAGCTCAGATGGCCCGCGCCGCAGGAATTCATGTAATAATGGCCACTCAACGTCCGTCCGTTGATGTAATAACGGGAACGATAAAAGCCAATTTCCCAACCCGGATTAGTTTCCAGGTAACATCAAAAATTGATAGCCGGACTATTCTGGGAGAACAGGGAGCAGAACAGCTGTTAGGGCAAGGAGATATGTTGCATATGGCGGGTGGCGGAAAAGTTACTCGAGTGCACGGTCCTTTCGTTTCGGATGAGGAGGTTGAAGACGTCGTGCAGCATCTCCGAACACAAGGTGAGCCAGAGTTCAACGATTCTGTGACGGAAGAAGACGATGTGGGTGATCCTCTGGCGGATTACGGCATGGGAATAGTAGAGAAGGGAGGAGAGACGGGAGATGAACTATACGATCAGGCTGTTGCCATTGTGGCTCGGGAACGTAAAGCATCAACCAGCTTCATCCAGAGACATTTGAAAATAGGATATAATAGGGCAGCAACAATTATAGAATGTATGGAAACCAATGGCGTAGTAAGCGGTGCAAATCACGTCGGCAAACGAGAGGTCCTATTGCCGGATCATTCCGAGTTATAAAAATAATGGGTTACTAGTAGCTGGATGATAAAAACAAAGCTAATTCAACTGTTGATTATATGTGTAATAACGTCTTTCGCTCCAGTATGGGCAAACGAAACAGAGAAAAATAGTAGAGATATATCCCGTATAGAGAAATACTTAAATGGGATAACTACGTTAAAGTCCAGATTTATCCAAATGACGGACAATGGCGAGCGATTAGATGGTACCATATTTTTAAACCGACCTGGTTTGATGCGTGTCCAGTATGATGCCCCGTCGCCCATTTTCATGGTGGCAGATGGGTCCTTTATAATTTATGTTGATACGGAACTTGAGCAAATTAGTCATATTCCGATTTCAGAAACTCCTTTGCGTGCATTAATTTCCAAAAACGTGGATCTAAAAAAATGGTACAAGATAGATCATATAAAACGGGGGCCAGGTACGTTAACGATAGCCTTAAGAATAAAAAAATCTGAAAATTCTGGTGTTGTTCGGCTACGATTTTCCGACAAACCCCTTCAACTTAGACAGTGGTTTATTACCGACGCGACGGGTGTGACCGTGCGTATATCACTTTTAGATGTTGAACGGGACCTGGATTTGGATCCGCGCTTTTTCACAGTGGATGCAGATATGTTTGATAAAGCAGAGAGAGGGCAGTGATCACCGTTTCTTCGTGAATGGTCGTCTGATCAACTCTAGTAAAACAGTATCCTTTTCATTCTCCACCCCGATCGGTAGGTTGGATAATCTTGGGGTCAGACTTCGAGATGTAAAAACTTTATCCCAGCAGCTAAGTATTGTTGAATAGTTTGAGTTGGTATCTTCATTTTTGGCGTGGTGATGAACTCCGTGAATTGATGGCGTTACAAGAATTAGCGAAAGCAAATTATCGTAAGGTTTTGGGAGTTTTATATTAGAGTGGTGGAATCCAGATGCCATGAGCAAGAGGGCTTCGAACAAAATTACAGACGAAATTGGAATATCAAACAGAATTATAATTGCAATTCTGAAGCAGCTCGATAAGAAAACTTCGGCAAAGTGAAAACGAATCGACGTGGTGACGTCAAGAAATTGGTCAAGATGGTGTATCTCGTGAAACCGCCAGAGAAAATTAATCTGGTGATTAGCGCGATGCCACCAATAAATAAGTGCATCCAAGAAAATTATGTCGAGAATTACGAAAATCCAATTATTCATAATACTGGGCCGCCATGGTATAGAATGCTCCGTGGCCCAGTTGGCAAGAGGTATTATTATCACCAAAGACATTGCAGAATTCAGTGCCCATAATCCAAAATTGTTAAGTATACGGGACGGGTTTCGGAGGCGCGATACAATTGGCGCTAGTATTTCCAGGAGAAATATGAATACGAGCCAAATAAATACAAGGGCTATCTTGTAATGCACCAATGTTTGCGTAAAGTCATCCATAGGAAATTTATGGCAGACTTGAGAGATATATCCAACTTGAGTTTCGAATTATATTAGATTGAGAAGAATTTAAGGTGAAAAAATTCATGTCAGAAAAGAATAAACCCCCGTTGATTGGAATTTCAGGATGTCGCAGTGGCGACGCGATTCATCCTTACAACCGCGTGGGAGAAAAATATCTTCATGCAGTTGTAGATCCTATTGGAGGAACTCCTATCGTGTTGCCCGTGTTATCGGAAAATGTGCAGCAACTGGATTATTCGGTTTATATAGATGGTCTGCTTTTAACTGGTAGTTCTAGCAACGTGACGCCGTCGGAGTATGGAGGGCAGCCGAGTGCCGAAGGTACAAAACATGATGTGGCGCGAGATAAGACTATGATTCCATTGATAAATCGTTGCCTAGACAAAGGGATCCCAATTCTTGGACTATGCCTGGGCATTCAAGAGTTAAACGTGGCATGCGGTGGCACTCTCCATCAGCGTATTTTCGATTTAGAGAATAAATTCGATCATAGGATGCGGCGAGATATTGATGATCACGAAAAACGTTACAGGCCTGCCCATAATATTAAAATCACCGAGGGAGGCTTGTTGAGCCGAATAACTAACGTGGCCGAAGCAAATGTTAATTCCCTTCATGCCCAAGGGATAGATCGACTCGGAAAGGGGTTACAAGTAGAAGCTGCGGCACCAGATGGAATAATAGAGGCGGTAAGTGCAGAAAATTCGGAGGCTTTTGCGTTGGGGGTACAATGGCATCCGGAATGGCCAAGGCCTATTGATCCTTTCAACGTAAAAATCTTTAATGCATTCGGCGAATATTGTCGACGCTATGCAGAGACGAAGTAACTCGTGTTGGGTGGAATGATTATTTTGATGGGTGGGTAGGGCATGGCAGAGACATTGTTGACGTCACATCATGTTGGTGGGCGAGCAGGGACACGAAATTTTCCCATTTTAGAATATTTTGAGGAAGACGTGACCAGTGTCTTTTATGAAGCTGATAAATCAGCTATTTCTCAAATAAAAAAAGTGACCTCTGCACTTCCCTCCAAGACGATTGTGTTGTCCGACTGCTTAAGCGGTAAATCGGGAAAACGGAAATTTTATATTCGCAGTGATCGGTATAGTAGCTCATTGTACCCAACATTATCGACCGACATTTATCAATACAATTTTAATGCCCAGTTTGGTTGGGACTCTGATCCAGAGGCAAAAGCTGTGACTGAGATATTGACCCTGGATACCATTACGCTGGACGAAGTTTTGCTCCGTGAGGACGGAAAAGTCCCTTCTCCAGACTTTCTCTCGCTAGACACCGAAGGAAGTGAATTGGAAATTCTGAAGGGCGGGCAGCGGGTAATCTATCGGAGCGTTGTTGCCATAATGACGGAGGTATCGTTTGTTCGCCACTACAAGAAACAACCACTATTTGGTGAAGTGACGGAATTTTTAAGAAAAATTGGATTTGATCTAGCATCGTTGGAAGTCTTCAAGACCGAATCGTTTTCTGATCGAACGCCTATTGGCCTTAGGGGGAGCAGTTACCCGCGAAGAGGGGAAGCACTTTTTCTCCGCCGAGAAACGGATTTTGCAACCCTTTCTGATCAGACGTTAAGTAAGTTAAAGAAAGCTTTTATTTGTTTCTACTATGGGTTCTACGATGAGACGTTCCAGATCCTAAGTACTTTCTCCATCAACGAATTAAAGGCAGTTGTCGAAACTGACCCAAATAATGCTAACTATTTAAAATTTTTGTTTGGACTAAAAACACTTGCTGATGGATATGCACCGGTTTTCCCTGTAAAATATTCTGATATATTAAGTAAAGAACAGGGGAAGAAAAGGTTTATCCCAGAGGATAATGTTCAGTTAGATTTTAAAGGGATAGCCCAGAAATATTTTGCAGGCAATGACGATTCAAGTGTTTGTTCGTTAATAAAAAGCCTTGAAGTGGAGGAATACCTAAGCGTAGAGTATTTGGCTCACCGTTTTGGTTTTGTTGATCAGGCAGATGATCTTCGGAGCCGCAGGTTAGAGCAGATAGAAAGCGTGAAACGCTGGTTGAATATAACTTGATATAAGTTTAAAGACCTTCAGTTTCTCAGCAGAAATTATAAGATTAGGCTACTCTATCACCCTTTTTTATAGTTGCGGCACGGTTGTCCACTCCCGGTAGCATCTTTGCAGGATCTCGGGTTACTACTAAATCGATGACCGTGGGTTGGTCTTTTTCATTAAGTCCAGCTTTGATTGCTTTGCGGATTTCATTTGGATCCTCAACGCGAATGCCTTTGCAACCCAATGCCTCTGCCGCTACGGCGTAATTGGTCTCGGCTAAATCGCTAGACTGGTATGCACCTTCCCCATACATTAGATGCTGAAGTGCTTTTACGTAACCTGAAGCAGCATTGTTGACGACGATGATTGTGAAGGCAAGGCCCATTCTGCGAGCGGTTTCAAGTTCTCCGAGTGTCATGTTGAATCCGCCATCCCCGGTAATGGCCACGACTGGGCCTTCATTTGCCAGCGTCGCGCCCATCGCTCCGGGTAACCCGTAGCCGATAGAAGCAAATCCACGGTCCGGCAAGAATCCCCTTCCCGCTCTTTTAGTATCGTAAAGTAATCCCCC
>CAYFGZ010000106.1:0-6357 GCA_964342575.1 uncultured Nisaea sp.
ATATTGATTTTTGTCAGGAGCGTAGGGGTGAAGTTATTGACTATGTTCAAAAGAAATATGGTTTAGACAAAGTAGCGCAAATAATTACCTTCGGTAAATTGCAAGCTCGGGCGGTTTTGCGAGATGTCGGACGTGTATTAGAAATGCCGTACGGTCAGATAGACCAAATCTGTAAAATGGTGCCAAATAATCCAGCCAATCCGGTGACATTGGGAGAAGCTATTGCCGGTGATCCTGAAATACGAAAACTACGCGATGGAGATGTCAGTGTAGGTTCTTTGATAGAGATTGGATTAAAATTAGAAGGTCTTTATAGAAATGCATCTACCCATGCGGCTGGGGTCGTCATTGGAGATCGCGCTTTAAAGCAATTAGTGCCTCTCTATAAGGACCCCAGATCGGATATGCCAGCAACACAATTTAATATGAAATGGGTTGAAATGGCAGGTTTGGTTAAATTTGATTTTTTAGGATTGAAGACTCTATCAGTGCTAAACAAGGCTGTGGAGTTATTATCAAAGCGCGATATTTGTATTAATCTCGACTCGCTACCTCTAGACGACCCGAACACCTATGAAATGATAAGTAGGGGTGACAGTATTGGTGTCTTTCAGCTTGAGAGTTCGGGAATGCGGGATGTATTGAGGAAAATGTGCCCCGATCGATTTGAAGATATAATTGCTTTAGTTGCGCTATATCGTCCAGGTCCTATGGCTAATATTCCTAACTACATTGCTCGCAAACATGGAGTCGAAGCAGTCGATTATATGCACCCGAAACTAGAGCCAGTTTTAAGCGAAACATATGGCATTATGATTTACCAGGAGCAGGTTCAGCAAGCTGCTCAACAGTTGGCCGGTTATACCCTTGGCAGTGCTGATATACTTCGGCGTGCAATGGGAAAGAAAATAAAATCGGAAATGGATGCTCAGCGTGAAGTCTTTGTTTCTGGCGCGAAACAAGGAGGCGTCTCTGGAGAAAAAGCATCTTCAATATTTGACACAATAGCTGCTTTTGCTGGTTATGGTTTTAATAAAAGTCATGCTGCCGCATATGCATTAATAGCATATCAAACTGCCTTTCTTAAAGCGAACTACCCTGTAGAATTTATAGCAGCCTCTATGACATACGAAATGGGGAATACAGACAAACTAAATGTTTTTAAGCAGGAACTTCAAAATTTGGATATTAGCTTACTTCCACCCGATATAAATAAGTCAGGAAGGGAATTTCGGGTTGAGTTAGAATCCGATGGAACATTGGCTATTCGCTACGCGTTATCAGCAATCAAAAATGTTGGAGGCCCGGGAATGATAGCCATGGAGTTAGAACGCAAAAAAGGTGGTCAGTTTGCGAGTTTATTAGATTTTGTTGCTAGGTGTGATGGAAAAATAATTAATAAACGAAGTTTGGAAAGCCTAATCTGTTCAGGAGCCTTTGATGTGTTGTACGCAAATAGGGCTGCCCTTATGGATGGTGTTGATGTTATTATTCGTCATAGTAATGCGATTGCAGAGGAGAAAGGGTCTAATCAGGAGAGCCTCTTTGGTTCCGACGAAACGGTTGGATCGGCGCAGATTCAACTTCCAGATAGAGAAGATTGGCCAGTTCTAGATCGGCTCCGGAATGAATTTGACTCGATAGGGTTCTATTTATCTGCTCATCCGTTAGATGCATATGGCGATTCTTTGACAAAGTTAGGAGTAATTCAAAGTTCTGCTTTAGAAATAGCAACATCAGATAAAAATGGATTAGGAAGAATAGACGTAGCTGGCATCGTGTTATCATGCAAAATTAGAACAAATCAGAGGGGAAACAGATATGCTTTTCTACAAATGAGCGATCAGGCAGGTGTGTTTGAGATAACTGTGTTTTCAGAAGTATTGGCACAATCAGTTGATCTGCTGCAGCCAGGGGAGCCAATATTAGTCAGGTGTGATTCAAAATTTGAAAACGGAATAGCACGGCTGGTCGCTAGCCGAATTAGGACTTTGGACGATGCCATAAAAGATGTTGCAAAAGGGCTAAAAATTTATCTGAATACCCCTGATCCGGTAGGCGGATTGGCCAAAATACTATCTGATCAGCAGAACGGTAGGGGGCGGGTAAAACTGGTAGTACAAAATTCTCAACAGGAGATTGACCTTGCGCTTCCACAACTTTATTCGATCGATGCACGTCTAAGGTCAGCTGTGAAATCTCTTCCTGGAATAATAGATGTTCAGGATATGTGAAATGATTACAATGGCATTTTTTGTCCTTATGGGTGATTGCTGATATTTGTGGCTAAAGTATATAGAAACAAAGAGAAAATATGATTGCCACGTCCAAAAAAAAGATAGCGATTTGTGGCTTTAATTTGGAAAGTAATCGTTTTGCTCCCGCATGCTCCAAGAAAGATTTCGAAGAAAATATGTACTTTTCCGGAAAGGAGATCTCGATACAAGCGCGATCGGAGTATCCTTCTATTCATCTCGGCGTAAAAGGTTTTTATGCCCATATGGACGAGGTGCTTGGCGGGCCGGATAGTTGGCAAGCGGCACCCACCCTTGTGGTAGGAGCCACCCCGGCGGGTCCAGTTGAAGAAAAGTTTTTTCTAGAATATCTGGAATGTTTAGAAACAAGTCTAAGAACTTTAGATAGGCTTGATGGAGTTTATATTTGCCAGCATGGCGCAGCCGTTGCGACGCACACTCATGATCCCGATGGCGACATGTTTTTTTTGGTGAGAAAGTTGGTTGGCCAGGATATACCGATTATTGCTACCCTCGACCTGCACGCCAACGTTTCAGAAAAGATGGTGTCATCGGTTGATATGTTAATCGGATACAAAACAAATCCTCACATAGATTTATACGAACGGGGTGAAGAAGCAGCTAGTGCTATGATAGAAATGTTTTCAGGGGTAAGACCACAAAAGTACCACATTAGACTGCCTCTCGTTGCGCCTTCAGTGACGCAACGAACTGCTCCTGGTTTTCCGTATGGTGATTTGATTCGGTTGGGCGAAACGTTTTTGGACTCCGACCTGCTCAATGTAACGATATTGTCTGGCTTTGCTTTTTCGGATACCCCAAAAAATGGCATGTCTATTATTACACATTCTCGCTCGAGTTTGGATAATGCCCAAAGGGTGGCGGAGCAGCTTGCATCAGCGGCGTGGCAAGATAGAGAGCGCTACAAGTTGGAGATGTATTCCCTAGGTGATGCTGTAGCTATGGCCAAGCAGGTAGGAGACGATACCGGTCTGGAGCCGTTATTGTTTGCTGACCCGGCAGATAACCCAGGGGGTGGTGGTCGTGGTAATACCACATTTATATTAGAGGCATTTTTGAAAGCTGGTGTAAAGGGATGCACCTTTGCAGTTTTTTTTGATGAAGCAGCCGTCCAGGTGGCCTTATCTGCTGGAGTTAATTCCAAAATAAATATTACTTTGAATGCCGAGGAAGAAGATCAATTTTCCAATCCGTTGCCAGTGCAAGCAAGGGTGGTTTCATTGCACTCTGGTAGTTTCGTCGGTTGCTATGGAATGGCGGCAGGTACGACTGCCGATACAGGCGCTACAGCCGTTTTGGATTTGGGTGGGATTTTCGTAATTTGTATCAGCAAGAGACAGCAATGCAGGTCTTCTGACTATATTTCTGCTTTCGGGATCGACGCTAGCAGCTGCCGATCTATAGTAGTAAAATCCCGAGGGCATTTCAGAGCTGGGTTTCAGCATCTTTTTTCCGATAAGCAAATTATAGAAGTCGATGTTCCCGGTCTAACTTCGCCAAATTTATCTAATTTTGGCTGGAAATATTTGCCCCGTCCAGTTTATCCTCTGGATAACGACACGGTTTGGGGTATTGATGAATATATTAAATAACTGGAAAGTATTGTTATATCTAGCCAATAGCCGTAAGATTTTACCAATACTTAAACACTTTTGCTTTAAATTATGTGTCTTAGTGTGAGATAAATTTATGGAAAGAAATTTTACGGCCCGCGGTAACCATGACATGGGTGGTTTAGATGCCGGGAAAATAAAAAAAGAGGATAAAGACTATGCGTTGTGGGAAAAGAGGGTTGACGCGATGATGATGCTCCTAACCAACGACCTGGAGTTAATGACTGTCGACCAGTTGCGTAAGGGTATAGAAGCATTGCCACCCTCAGCTTATGACCAAATGACTTACTATGAGCGATGGATAGCATCTATTACAAGCAGCCTAGTAGAGTCAGGTGTTATCTCGTCAGAAGAATTAAGATCTACAATGAGTACAGTTCAAAAAGAGCACAAAAAACAAGAGGACGATAATGATGGCTGATTATGAAGTAGGGCAAAAGGTCAAAATCTGTAGTCATTGGCCCCCGAGTCCCCCTACTCATTGCAGAACGCCTCATTACATCAGAGGTTGTTTAGGAACGATAGAGAGGTATTGCGGTGACTTTGAAAATCCTGAAGAGTTGGCATTTGGGCGAAAAAACGGTCGAAAATTAGCACTCTACAGGGTAAGGTTTTTACAAAAAGATGTATGGAAAGGATATGAGGGAAACTTAAACGATAGAATAGAGATAGAAATTTATGAAACTTGGTTAGAAAAAGTATAAAAGTGAGGTGATATGAGTGATTCTCAAAATCACGGGCATATGCATCCCTATGATCCAGATCATCAGCATCCACTGCAACCGGATCACGATGACACTATGACATATTATAAACTTATGGAATCTGCTGTTCGGCATCTATTGATAGATAAGAAACTGATAACCGCTGAACAGATTAGAAAAAAAGTCGAAGAGATGGACTCGAGAACACCGGTCAATGGAGCCAAAATCGTGGCTAGGGCCTGGATAGACGAGGAGTACAAAAGGCGCTTAATTGCGAATCCCAAGGAGGCGATCGGGGAGTTGGGGCACGACATCGGTCCGCTGAATTTAATCGTTCTTGAGAATACTAAAAAGGTTCATAACGTGGTCGTTTGCACGCTATGTTCGTGTTATCCCCGATGGATTTTGGGACTTCCGCCGGATTGGTATAAAAGTCGCGAATATAGATCACGTGTAGTAGCTCGACCTAGATCTGTATTGGAAGAGTTTGGGACAGTTATAGCTAGTGAGCGAGAGGTAAGAGTTCATGACTCCACCGCCGACATGCGTTACCTTGTCTTGCCTATGCGTCCTAGTGGTACGGAAAAAATGAAGGAAGACGAGTTAGCCGGACTAGTCGGCAGGGATGCAATGATTGGTGTCGTAGAGGTCTCTCTAAGCTAGCGCATTTTTGTAATAAATTCCTGAAAAGCCATATTTTGCTACTAGAGTCTTGCAATTTCTCTCCTTCACAGCTAAGAAATCGATACTAACTTCACACACGGGCTTGCGGAAACAGAAACTGGATACGGTTGTGTTCCGCTCCGGTGTCTTTCCGAATTCAGGAAGACAACGCTCGTGGAGGATAAACCGGAGAAGAAAATGAGTTCTATGTCTTTTACGATGCGCCAACTACTAGAGGCAGGTGTTCACTTCGGCCACCATACCCGCCGATGGAACCCAGCCATGCGAGATTACATCTATGGTGTGAGAAATAATACTCACATATTGGATTTGCGACAATCTGTGCCCTTACTTCATAGGGCGTTAGAGGCAGTCAGGGAAGTAACGGCATCAGGTGGCCGCGTTTTGATGGTGGGGACGAAGAGGCAAGCTGCAGAAAAGGTTGCCGAGACTGCCCAAAAGACAGGCCAATATTACGTCAACCATCGTTGGCTGGGTGGCATGCTCACGAACTGGAAGACGATTTCCATTTCTATAAAAAGATTAAAGGATCTGGATGTGCAATTAGCTGGTGAAATTCAAGGTTTGACAAAAAAAGAACTTCTCAATTTAACTCGTGAACGTGATAAACTGGAAAGAGCTCTTGGTGGTATTCGCGAAATGGGTGGCCTACCCGATATCCTTTTTATTATTGATACCAATAAAGAGCAGTTAGCTATTCAAGAAGCCAATAAACTAGGAATACCAATAGTGGCTATTCTTGATAGTAATTCAGACCCTGCTGGGGTCCAATTCCCGGTTCCAGGTAATGACGATGCTATGAGAGCTATCTCACTTTATTGTGACTTGGTCGGTAGTGCTGTTTTGACGGGGTTGCAGGCCGAATTGGTTGCTTCTGGACAGGATTTAGGGGATGCGGACGATATCCCGGTAGAACTTGGGTTAGAGCAGGAGGATGTGCCCAGTAACGTGTTGGAGGAGTCTGCTGCCAAGGAAGAAGTTCCATCAGAAGAGACTGCATCAGAAGCGGTTTCCGCAGAAGAGGTTGCATCAGAAGCGGTTTCCGCAGAAGAGGTTGCATCAGAAGCGGTTTCCGCAGAA
>CAYFGZ010000106.1:6457-12281 GCA_964342575.1 uncultured Nisaea sp.
GAGACTGCATCAGAAGCGGTTTCTGCAGAAGAGACTGCATCCGATGAATCAGCGTCATCAAAAAAGGCCGACACAGATTCAAAAAAACAGAGAGTAAAACGTAAGCCAGCAAGTAAAAAGAAAGAGTAAACACGATCACTTTGTTGGTTACAGATGATATACTAGGTATTTAGTTGGTAGGTTCAAGGCCTGAAAGACGGGCTCAATTTCGAGCAACGTTTTTAGTAAATTTTCAGGATACAAAAAAACATACGAGGTGAGATATGACGACTGTTTCAGCCCAAATGGTGAAAGCGTTGAGGGAAAAAACGGGTGCTGGCATGATGGATTGCAAAAAAGCTCTGGGCGAAACCAGTGGAAATCTAGAGGAGGCTGTTGATTGGTTGCGAAAGAAAGGACTCTCTGCTGCAGCAAAAAAAGCCGACCGGGTGGCTGCCGAGGGAGTTGTCGCTTTTTCGGTAAATGAAGGATATGGGTCCTTAGTGGAAGTAAATGCGGAGACAGATTTTGTTTCTAGAAACGAAGCTTTTCAGGAGTTCGCGTCTACCTTGGCAAATTTGGTGTTAGAGCATGGTGATTCAATAGATAATTTAAAAATACAAGAGTATCCTGGGACGGGGAGAAGTGTGGATGAGCAGTTGACTCATAACATTGCCACTATTGGTGAAAATATGACAATCAGGCGTGCGATAAGAATAGAGGCTGACGGTGGCACGGTAGTCCCATATATGCATAATGCTATAGTCCCGGGGATTGGAAAAATCGGCGTTCTAGTCGCAATAAAGTCAGAGGGGGCGAAAGACAAAATTGAATCTCTAGGAAAACAGTTAGCAATGCATGTTGCCGCGACAGCTCCGCAGAGTCTCAGTGTAGCTGCATTAGACCCTTCATTACTTGAGCGGGAAGAACGGATTTTGAGAGAGCAAGCGCGAGCATCCGGTCGGCCTGATGATATTGTGGAAAAAATGGTCTTGGGTCGATTAAAAAAATTCTATCAGGAAGTTGTATTATTAGAACAGACATTTGTAATAGATAATGAAACTAAGGTTTCTGAAGTTATAGAAAAAACGTCCAAGGATTTGGGGAAACCAGTTGAACTCGTTACTTTCCATCGTTTATCATTAGGGGAAGGCATAGATAGGGACGAGACTAACTTTGCTTCGGAAGTTGCCGCCACGCTCGGAAATTGAGTGGCTCGTCGCTTCTGACGAATGAAGAGAAATGGGAGCGAAACAGTGGCGCGGGAAAAATCGGATTCAGCTCCCAAATATAAACGCATTTTACTCAAAATATCTGGCGAGTCTCTCATGGGAGATAAACAATTTGGATTAGATCCAGATATGGTAAATCGAGTGGCAGATGAAATTGCTAACGTAGTCTATTTTGGAACCGAAGTATGTGTTGTTATTGGCGGCGGTAATATCTTCCGCGGTGTATCTGGGGCAGCCAATGGTATGGAACGTGCTACCGCCGATTACATGGGGATGTTGGCTACGGTTATGAATGCCTTGGCCATGCAGAGTTCCCTCGAACAATTAGGTATTCAGAGTCGTGTGCAATCGGCAATACCGATCGCCGCAGTTTGTGAACCTTATATTAGAAGAAGAGCCGTCAGACATATGGAAAAAAAGCGTATTGTGATATTCGCTGCTGGTACGGGTAATCCATTCTTTACAACTGACACAGCAGCGGCTCTCAGAGCAACTGAAATGGGATGTAACGCTTTACTTAAGGCAACGCGAGTGGATGGCGTCTATGACTCTGACCCTGAAAAAGTTTCTGGTGCGCAACGATATGATAAGTTGACATATATGGAAGTACTATCAAAGGACTTAAAGGTGATGGACGCATCAGCAATTTCTCTAGCCCGGGAAAATAATATTCCGATTTTGGTGTTTTCGATACAGAATTCTGGTACGTTGTCTGATGTCGTGCGGGGCAGAGGCTTATACACAATAATTTCCCAAGAGAAGACAAATGGATGATATTGACATAGATGACTTGCAAAGGCGAATGGAAGGGGCACTTTTATCGCTTAGCAAAGAATTTCAAGGTTTAAGAACCGGCCGAGCCAATGCACAGTTACTGGAGAGCATAGTGGTTGAAGTTTACGGTTCGACTATGCCCATAAACCAGGTGGCGACGATAGCGGTACCCGAACCCCGTATGTTATCCGTACAGGTTTGGGATAAAGAGAACACTAAAGTAGTTGAGAAAGCTATTAGGGAATCAGACCTTGGATTAAATCCGCAGATAGATGGGCAATTATTGAGAATCCCGTTGCCTGATTTAAGCGAAGAGCGTCGACGGGAGTTATCACGAATTGCTTCCAAATATGCGGAAGGTGCAAAAATAGCAGTTAGAAATGTCCGCCGCGATGGAATGGACAAATTAAAAAAACTGGAAAAAGAAAGACATCTTAGTAAGGATGATCGACATATTTATGATGAGGAAATACAATCGTTAACGGATTCAAATATTAATAAGATTGATGAGTTGTTATCCAATAAAGAAGTGGAAATTATGCAGGTTTGATTTATGAAATTGCAAACCGCAGGTGAAAAAATAATTATTCCAAGACACGTTGCTATTATCATGGATGGTAATGGCCGGTGGGCAAAGGCTCGCGGCTTACCGCGTGCAATGGGGCACAAGAGGGGTGCGGACACGGTTCGCTCGACTGTAGAAAATGCTCTTGAAATGGGGATTAGGTATTTAACCTTATTTGGATTTTCTTCGGAAAACTGGAAACGTTCACCAGGTGAAGTTTTTGATCTTATGTCTTTGCTTCGTCTGTACCTCTCCGAGGAAGTCAAGGAATTAAATGAGCGAGGAATTCGTTTTAGGGTTATTGGAGATAGAGAAAAACTTGAACCAGACATAGTGGCTCTTATAGAGCGGTCAGAGCATCTGACGAGTATGAATAAACTACTGACATTGACAGTGGCTCTGAGTTACGGGGGACGAAGAGCAATAGTTATGGCGGCAAGGGATATAGCACAGCGTGCCTGCAAAGGGTTGATTAAAACGGAGGAAATTAATGAAAATCTTTTTGAGGCAACTCTAGAGACGAGTGAAATACCGGATCCGGATCTGGTAATTAGGACTTCAGGCGAAAAAAGAATTTCCAATTTTTTACTGTGGGAATCTGCATATTCTGAGTTTGTCTTTACTGATACATTGTGGCCTGACTTTTCGAAAGATGATCTTGTAGGAGCCATAGAGGAATATGCTAATAGGGAGCGGCGTTTTGGAGCCGCGTAACTATAGGACACCAAACTTTATTGAGTTGAATGGCGATGACTCGAGTGACCAGTAGCGTAACTTTGTCAAAAGAGCTAAGGGTTAGGTGGATATCGTCTGCCGCCATAATTATTCCAAGTGGTGTATTGCTGTTTATAGGTGACTATTATTTTGTTCTATTTGTGGCAGTTTTGGCGGGATTAATGTCTTGGGAGCTAAGTAGAACGGTAACTGAGAGGAGAGCGCCAAGTTTACTTATTTTATCGGTATTATTGCTTTTTATATTAGTCGTTTCTTATGGTTTACGCTTGGGTGATGAACTCACCTTTATTGGGGGGGGAGTAGGTTTATTAACATTATGGCTAATCAGCTTATTCTCTGGAATTGCGGGTATTGGTCTGAGATTGGTTTTTGGTAATATATTAATTTTGATGCCTTGCTGTTGCTTGCTGTGGTTACGGTTTAATATCGAATTGAGCATTTTGTTGTGGATTGTATCATCGGTTGTGGCCACGGATGTAGCGGGCTACGCAATAGGAAAGACCGTCGGCGGGATTAAATTGGCCCCAAAAATCAGCCCAAAGAAGACTTGGTCAGGATTATTAGGAGGAATTGTAGCCAGTATGTTAATCGGATGTATATTTGGTGCTATTTGGATTGATATAGAGCTAATCAGCTTATCGGTTACGGGAGGATTGTTGGCTATAATTGCTCAAATTGGTGATTTAATAGAGTCTTTGTATAAACGAAAATATAGGATTAAGGATTCTAGTGGCCTTATCCCAGGTCACGGAGGGATATTGGACCGTTTGGATGGTCATATGGCCGCTGTTATTTTTATAACAATTATGCATATAGTTACGGATAAAGTGGTTGTGCTTTGAAGTTATTGCAATTTGGATACGGTGATTGATTGATGAAAATAGTAACCGTACTTGGCTCTACTGGTTCAGTTGGTCGCACGACCGTCAACCTTCTGAAAAAGAGCTCCGGGAAATATAAAGTAGACGCGTTGACTGCTGATTCCAATTGGCGTTTGCTGGCTGAACAAGCATCTTTTTTGAACCCGCGCTTCGTGGCCATAGCAAATGAACAGTATTATATGCAACTTAAAGATGCTTTGAGCAGCAGTGATGTAACCGTTGCTGCCGGGGCTAATGCGATAGTAGAAGCAAGTGAAGGAGCAGCGGATTGGGTCATGGCCGGTATAGTTGGCACAGCGGGTTTGAAGCCGACAATGGCGGCAGTAAGAAGAGGTATTACTGTAGCTTTTGCTAATAAAGAATGCCTGGTATCAGCGGGCTGTCTAATGATGGAGGAAGTAAAAAAACATAAGACTAACTTATTACCGGTGGATTCCGAGCATAATGCTATTTTTCAGGTTTTTGAAACAGATAACAGGTCATGGATTAATAAAATTATTTTAACGGCATCGGGAGGGCCTTTTAGAGATTGTAGCTTGGAGGAAATGGCAAAGAAGAATCCCGAAGAAGCTCTAGCTCATCCAACTTGGAATATGGGGAAAAAAATCTCTATAGACTCAGCGACTATGATGAATAAAGGATTGGAGATAATTGAGGCTCACCATTTATTTGGAATGCAAGAAGATAGTATCGATGTCCTTGTTCACCCTCAATCAATTGTGCATAGTCTGGTGTCGTATTCCGATGGCTCTGTCTTGGCACAGCTCGCGCATCCGGACATGGCAGTGCCGATAGCTTATGCGTTGGCGTGGCCAGATAGAATGGAGTTTCCAATGGCACCATTAAATTTGGCTGATATTGGCTCATTAAGTTTCCATCAACCTGATTCTATTCGTTTTCCAGCATTAGAGCTTGCTAGGGAGGCAATTAGATCGGGTGGAAATGCAAATTTGGTTCTCAATGCTGCCAACGAGGTGGCTGTAGAAGGATTTCTTGCCAGGAAGATAAGTTTTGCAGATATTATACCTGTCGTTAAGGATGTTCTGCAACGTGAATATCATCGGGCGCCCACCTCATTAGAGGAGGTATTTATTATGGAGGACGCGGCGAGGAGAGAGACACGCGCTATTCTTCAAAAGATAAGTAAATGATTAAACATTTAATAATTAGGATAACGTACTGAGTATATGTCTGAGTGGTAAACAAATACCTTTAGAGAAAAGATATTAATATGACTGTCGCAGCGATTATAAGTTTTTTGGTAATATTGACGGTTTTGGTGTTTGTTCACGAGATGGGGCATTACTGGATCGCTCGGCGAAATGGTGTGCGGGTGGAGGTATTTTCGATTGGTTTCGGCCCAGAACTGTTTGGTTGGGAGGATGAAGCTAAAACGCGCTGGAAAATTTGTGCTATACCGCTGGGTGGGTATGTAAAAATGTTTGGTGACTCGGATGCGGCTAGTACAAAATCTTCTGAATCAATTTCCTTTACGCCGCAAGAAATTTCTATGTCTTTTCATCATAAACGACTAAGTCAGAGAGCGGCAATAGTTTCGGCGGGACCGGCAGCAAATTTTCTATTTGCAATAATACTTTTGACGATGCTTTATTCTATGGTAGGGCAACGTTATGCTGCACCGATAATAGACAGTTTAG
>CAYFGZ010000107.1:0-12229 GCA_964342575.1 uncultured Nisaea sp.
CCAAATTCTGCCTACGAGTTACTATGATTTTCAGTAGTCACACGTTTGTGCAACATTCTGTGTAACTGTAAGAGAGATTTTCAGTTAAATCAATCGGTTAGATTTTGTGTGAAAGTTTTGTGTAACTAACTAATATAATAAAATCAATTACTTAACTATTAAACCCTATTCCCACTCAAATAGTAACCCTATATAAATAGCAATAGGCCGCTACATTGAAAGTTTCATTAGATAGACTGGGATGTGGCAATTAACTTACTACCCTCTTTACGCTTAACTGGTTTTGCCTGACACGTCTGACAAACAGATGGGAGCGGGGGGCGGCCGAGCATACTGGCCCGCAATTTTTGTGCTGCTTCACTCTGTATCACAGTTTCGATCGAGGAATCACGAATATTACCCACATTTAATTGGCCATCGTGATCCAGACAACATAATGTTACATCTCCATTCCTCCGGTAAAATATATACGTAATGTATTTAGACTTTCAAGCCTTAGACGTTTCCCAAAGCACAAGTAATGTATAGCCTATACTGTCTAGTTTACCGTCATGGGCATTGCGTAAACTCTCAGACGACTGATATCGTGATCGTCAGACGGTTTAATAAGAACTCTAAATGAGGATCTGGGGGAAGGAAAATGCAAACCTATTTTAAATCGTTAAAAACTTCTGCCTTTTTAGTGGGGGCAGGTCTGATTTTGTTAGCCGCTAATCCAACTAAAGCATTCGACGGAAGTATCACGGTAGGCGCCTACGAGCCGATGAGTGGACCAGGTGCGGCATTAGGAATTGGTGCTTCTAGAGGCGTTAAATTAGCCATTGCAAAATGGAATGCCAAAGGAGGAATCAAATTAGGGGGCAAGTCATACGAGATAAAGTATAAAGTATATGATCACAAGTACTCGGCAGAACTCGCCGTTGAAACCGCAACCAAACTCGTTTTTGATGATAAAATTAAAATTTTGATTACGAACTCTGGTTCGGGACCGACAATAGCCGCTACTGAAGCCGTTCTAGAGAAAAACAAAATTTTCAACACTACAACCGGCTGGAATCCGAAAGCAATAGGACCAGATAAGACCTATACTTATAGGGTGTGGTGCACAGGTAACGAGTTCGGCCAGGCTTTCCTGCAGTGGTACAGGAAAAAATTCCCCAACAAGACAAAACTAGCCGTTTTTGAAGGAGCCACATCTGCTGGAATGGCATCAGGGGCCTTGATGAAAAAACATGGACTGGCATTAGGTTTCGACGTTGTACACGAAGATTACACAGATGAAACCGCGACGGATTTTTATGCCCCGATAACCGCCATGATGGCTAAAAACCCTGACTTAATTGAGATGTCAGCAACGCGTCCTGGCCACGAAGGCTTAATTGTAAAGCAATTGTATGAGCTGGGCTACAAAGGGGACATAGTGAGTGCTGGCACCAATCCAAGCGAAATGGATAAAATCGCCGGCGCAAAGGCGTCAAACGGCGTGTATCTCCTGCAAACTATAGATTATGACTCAGCTGATGTGTCTCCAGAACAAAAGGCCTATGCAAAGTTGTATAAAGAAAAGTTCAATGAAAAATTCGTAACCTTTCATAGCGAGAAAATGTATGACGCGGCTATCGGTGTCTTTGGCGCTATTGAGGCGTGTCAGTGCACTGACCCAACTAAGTTACGTGACTTTTTTGTGAACTATAGCTGGAAAACACTTGCTGGGCAGATGACCGAATGGGGTGGTGAAAAGACCTACGGAATTAAAAGGCAAATGATTCATGCCCTACCCATTAATCAATTCCAAAATGGCAAAATCGTAACCCTAGGCATGGGAATGGCTAAAGCTCCCTAATAAACTCTATCTTTAAAAATTGCCCGCATAACTGCAAAATATTTTAGACAGTTTGCGGGCAATTTTCCCGATTTTATTATGACAAAGTTTCCCAAAACTTATTCAGCTGGAAGATCAAGAATATGGATTGTAATAGGCGATCACCCCCAAAACTCCGTACTACTTTTTACCAGATGATGTTTTGTAGACAATTATGAACAGCCTTTTACTTCTTCAAACCGTCTTAAATGCCCTGATGCTATCTGGGTTATATGTCATGGCGGCAACAGGGTTGTCTTTGGTCCTTGGCGTTTTACATATCATCAATTTTGCCCATGGGGCATTTCTGATGCTGGGCGCTTATTTGGTTTGGGTTCTAGTAGAAAAAAATATTTCTGTTGAATATGTGCCCGATTGGCTGCAAGCAATTTCAGTGCCTTACCCGTTGGCGTTTGTGATCGCAATTTTAGCAATAGGTGTACTTGGGGCCTTAGTTAACAAAGTTCTATATCAACGGTTTTGGATGAAAGTCCTACCTTGTTTGATTGTAGCAGTGGGATTAACCCAAGTTCTCCAGCAAGGAGCATTTGTTACTTTCGGTATTCATACGAAAAGTGTCCCAACTTATTTTGAGGGCCTAGTCGAAATTTTTGGCGCAAGATTCCCTGTTGAGCGGCTAATGATTATTGTCGTAGCTGTTGTTTTCACCGTCGGTCTTTTACTGCTACTTCGCTATACCAAAGCGGGTTTAGCCATGCGCGCTGTAGCGCAAGACAGCGACGCTGCCGCTGTTTCGGGTGTGAGTATCCCCAGGACCGCTACCATAGCGATGTTTCTTGGCTGCGCGATGGCAGCAGCAGCAGCAGCTATTATTGCACCTGTGTTTACAGTGCACGCGTATATGGCCGAAGGCTATTTAATTAAAGCCTTCATGGTAATTATTTTGGGCGGAATGGGCAGTATCACAGGGGCTATCTGGGCAGGAATCTTGGTTGGATTCGTCGACGCCTTTGGTAATGTTTTCTTTGGTTATTTTACCCAGATTGTCCTTTTAGTATTCGTAATTGGAGTGATTGTTTTTAAACCTACTGGACTTTTTGGTGGAATCGTGTTTGAAATTTTTACGAGGGATGACGAATGACCAGTCAAGATATTCCTTCGTCGTCAAAGATAAATTGGAAATGGTCCATAGGTGCCCTGATCTTCCTTTTTCTTGTGACTCTTCCAATTTGGTTTAAGGAACATTACTACCTCCACGCCATGACTAATATGTTCCTCCACGGAATGGTAGCCCTCGGATTACGCTTGTTGTGGCGGACCGGCCTAGTGTCTTTTGGGACCGCTGGGTTTATTGCTATAGGCGGATACGCAGCAGGTTTATTATCCAGAGACATGGGGATTAGTTTTTGGTTGTCCCTGCCCGTGGGGGGCTTGGCTGCAGCGACCATCGCTATATTGATCGGGATACCAACACTTCGCCTCAAAAGCTCGTATTTCTTTTTGATTTCATGGGCAACCGGAGAAGTTATAAGACTCTCTTTCCTGTATTTATTTATACCGGTGTTCGGTGGATGGCAGGGCTTTCGGAAAATTCCTGTTCCGGACGCTATCAACATTCCCGGTCTATGGAATATCGACTTTAGTAGCAAAGCGCATTGGTATTACCTTGCTTTTTTTCTGCTTTGCGTGACCGTTATTATCATGACAAGAATCGATTTTAGCCGAATAGGAAAAACAGTTGTCGCTCTTTACGATGCCCCTGATTTGTGCGAGTCGGTGGGTGTAGCCACCATGTATTATCGGGTTTTCGCCTTTGCGACAGCATGTTTTTTCGCTGGAGTTGCAGGCGCTGTTTACGGGTCTTTTAATACCTTCCTGCATCCCGAGAGCTTTACAATAATACAGTCCATTGAAACTGTTTCGTTCGTGATTATTGGCGGCTCATTGACTGTATGGGGACCACTGGTTGGCGTGGCCGTTGTTAAAGGTATTGCTATGGCAGTCCGTGGCCTGGGTGCTTACGAGTTAATAGTCGCGGGAATGATGATGATTTTTGTCATGATTTTCATACCAGAGGGAATTTCAGGCCTACCGCGACGGTTCAAACGCTTTCTTAACAGGCGTAAAGTCGAGCAACAAATGGAGTTGAGTGGTGGCGACTGACTATCTTCTAGAAACCCGAGGATTGGTTAAGCAATTCGGCGGAGTAGCTGCAATAGATGGGTTGGATTTTCATGTTCATCGAGGCGAAATTCTCGGTGTCATCGGCCCTAATGGTTCCGGAAAAACCACCCTCTTTAATGTCGTGACCGGATTCCTGAAAGCAAGTAATGGTGATGTTTTTTTTCAAGGGGAGCGAATAACAAATCTATCTCCCCATCGGATTGCAAAACGTGGTCTTATTAGGACTTTTCAGCTAAATCTTCTCTTCCAAACGCTGTCGGTAATAGAAAACGTGCGGTTCGCATATCACCTACAGAGGTCCAATGGAGTTATCGCTGCTTTTCTGCATACCCCTTCCGTTCGGCGAGAGGAAAAGCAGATTACAATAATGGCAGAAGAGATCTTGGAAGCTACAGGAATGGCTGACCGACGAGACCAGTTGGCGGGTCAACTGTCCTATGGTTGGCAAAAGACGCTAACTCTCGCTATCGGTCTAGCGTCCAAGCCCAATCTACTTTTGCTTGACGAACCTCTCACCGGCATTTCGCCCAGCCGCGTCGAAGCTATTGCCGGCCTCGTAAATGACGCACGTGATAATGGAACCACAGTTTGTTTAATTGAACATAATGTGTCTCTGCTTATGGGTTTGTGTGACCGAATCTTCGCTTTGAATTTTGGACAAAAAATGGCGGACGGGACACCACAAGATGTAACTCAAGATAAAGTGGTGATTGAATCCTATATAGGGGGTTGAGGCGTGCTTAGTATTAAAGGTTTATCGGTTCACTACGGTATCTTCCAGGCAATCCATAATGTCGATATAGATGTGGGCAAAGGGCAAACGGTTAGTTTGCTAGGAGCCAATGGATCCGGGAAGAGCACTATTCTCAAAACAGTATCTGGAATAAAAAAACCAACAAGAGGGCAAATCACCTTCGAGGACACACGTATAGAAGACGAAAAACCTGAGAATATAGTCCGATTAGGGATCGGGAGTATTATGGAAGGTCGTCGCCTCTTTCCTTACATGACCGTCCTGGAAAATTTAAAAATGGGCGCTTTTTCCCGTAAAGATAAAGCCGGCATCCAAGAAGATATTGAAGATATGTTTAGACGATTTCCGATCTTAAAAGAAAAAGCCAATGAAAGAGCGGGATTGTTAAGCGGCGGCCAACAGGAAATGGTAGCAGTTGCAAGAGGATTAATGGCTCGACCCAAGCTCCTCGTAATGGACGAGCCATGCCAAGGGTTAAGCCCGATAATGGTCAAGGAAATTGCGAGCATTATTCGGGATATCAAAAGCGAAGGCATGACCATTTTGTTGGTGGAGCATAATGTCTCCATTGCACGTGGCGTGGCGGACAGAATTTACATTTTACAAAATGGCCGGATACATTTTGACGGGAGTCCAGAAGATTTTTCAGCGGATGAATTCGTTCAAAAAGTTTACTTAGCTGGTTAATATCAACACTTAGGAGAGATCATTCGATGGGCCGCCTCGACGATAAAGTAGCATTTATTTCTGGCTCCGCCTCTGGCATAGGCCGAAGAACTGCCGTTCTCTTTGCAGAACACGGTGCCAAAGTCTGTGTTGCTGATATTGATAAAGAAGGTGGGGAAGAAACAGTCCGTCAAGCAAATGAAGTCTCGGAAATCTCCGGAGGACAAGCCTTCTTTTGTCACGTCGATGTTACCAATCATGCCAGTGTCAAAAACGGAATAGATTCGGTAATAACGCAATATTCGAAATTAGATATACTTCACAACAATGTGGGAGGATCAACCGCTGACGACGGTCCGGTTACTGAAGCCCCCGATTCCGAATTTTGGCGATGCATGACCGTGGATGTTTTTGGAACATTTCTATGCAGCAAATATGGAATTCCCGAAATCATAAAAAATGGCGGAGGCTCTGTTATTAACATGGCATCCAACCTCGGATTGATGGGTCTAGCAGGACGCGACTGTTACACGGCGGCGAAGGGTGCTATCGCCTCCATGACCAGGTCAATGGCCGTAGAATATGCTCCGCACAACATAAGGGTTAACGCCATTGCTCCATCGCTAACACTGACTGAACGTGCCTTGAAACAATTCGAGGGGACGGGACCATTTAGCGATGAAATTCGAAAGCTAGCCTCCACACATTTGCTGGGCCCAGGGCAACCTATACACATAGCCAATATGGCACTCTATCTAGCAAGCGACGAAAGTGAGATAACAACCGGCCAGATTATGAGTGTTGATAGCGGTGTTACAATCTATTAAATCGAAGTTTTTATAAAATAAAAGTATAATTAAGAATTTCCAAAATCTCTATGATTTAGGAGTAAAGCTAGGGTAAATATGGCTGTCCTAGGCGTGGGACGAGTGGGTATGACTCATGCCAGAAACATCTCCAATAGCACCGTCATAAACAGTTTCGTCGATAACTGGATAACAACTTTGACAATGCTTTTGATAAGCGGACGCGACGTATAATATTCACCACCGTTCCTACCAGCATTCCCCATGTTCTTAATGTTGTTTTCGCACAAACTGCTACGTTCATGCTTGTCTTCATTACTGAGAAAACTAAGTTCGTCGATTTTGTTTATTACTTCACGCAGTGCATAACCACTTTGAAGCTTGTTGCTTATCTCGCTAAAAATTTCGCTAATTTTGTATTCCAGCGTATTGGCATTGTCTGCGGATACTTTGAATTGCTTGAGATCGGGAAACAGTTAGAAGTTAACAAACTCTCGTAATCATCGCCTGTAAGTACTGCGTTGTAATCCCGCTTGCCATCACTTGATTTCGGTGTTGCCCAAGTCTTCCAGCTAAATTCATCACTCAGTATCGAGTTATAAACTTCTCCGTTTAGCAGTGCCGAGTTAGCTTTGTCTGTTTCATAATCATCCAAGTACTTTAAAAACAGTATCCAACTTGTCTGTTCGATGTAGTCAAGTTCACTGCTGCAGCCAGCGTCTTTCCATAAAGTGTCATCAATATTCTTAAACGCTGCTTCATACATGTAAGTACCTGTTTTAGTTCGTTATTGCATCCATATCGCATCTGTTTTCCCGTATAAGCATTGTATTGATTTTTATGGGATTCGGATAGCACGTTTGTTTTACGTCTAAATGCAACTAGCAACCTTTCAGCGTCATCTCATCAAATAGGAAATCCAGATGAACGAGCCTAGTTCTAAGATCAACTATAGGTCGACCTCGCCCCTCCCTCTCATTGATACTGAGGCCTCCAAGCTAGACGCATTTACCATGACGGTTCTGCGCCGACGGTTCGAAGCGATCATACGTGAGATGGTGAACGCGCTCTTCAAGTCGGGTCGGTCCGGCGTGCTGAACACTGCCATGGATTTTTCCTGCAACCTGACCGACGCAAAATTCCAGTCGATCAGCCTGGCGGTCGGAGTGCCGGTGCATGTAGGAGCGATCGAGCTAATCCCCAAGGCTGTGGCAGCCAAATTCATGGCTACAAATCGCCTACCACACTCGCTGATCTAACCGATGGAGTTTTCGATGCCCTGATGCTAATAGCCGATGCGCGAGGGCAGAGTCTCTTGGACTTACTTTCCGACACCGCCAGATTTTCATTCGGCACGACCGCTGCGACAGTTCTCATCGGGTCGTAGGATTGTTGAGTGAAGCCCAAGTTCCTCTCCTTTATTAACTTTGATTATTAATCTTGGTACTCCTCGATAGCATAAACCCAACAATTTTTTCAGTGCTTCAGTCGGAAACTGATACCAAGACTGTTTTGTGAAACAAAAAATACTATTCGGATTTTGAACTCAGGTTTTGTGATCAAAGGTGCCAACTGCTATTCATATTTTGTCTGGTCGATTGGTTCGGCTCTACGAACTTAAAACTATTCTCCGTCCTTCTTCACTGGATTGATAGGCGGCGAATATAATTTCAAGGTCGTGTCTCACCTCTCCTAATGGAGTGATAGGTTCAACACCATCCACAAGACAGTCTACAAGATGTTGAATGGCTGAAACGTTAGCCTCCTCCCACCAGTTTTCCGTCGAAATGATCTCTTTTGATTCTCCGTCAATCGTTTTTGTCATCCTGAGCGTCGTATCAAATTCATGGATCTGTAGAGACGCTTTTGTGCCG
Organism: uncultured Nisaea sp.; assembly: GCA_964342575.1. GTDB lineage: Bacteria > Pseudomonadota > Alphaproteobacteria > Thalassobaculales > Thalassobaculaceae. The sequence goes on from CAYFGZ010000107.1 coordinate 8,107, forward strand.
TATACCTCCTGCCGGTGCCATGACTTGGGTAAACTATTATCGCAGCTAAAGGAAAGAATTGTCGCAATTGATCCAGATTCGTATTCAATTGTCACGGCGCCCACGTCTTCCGCCCTTTCGGGGAAATCACAAACCAGCCTTCTGGTAGTAGCCGTGACCGCCGTGGCTCGTCCAAAAAAGAACTGCATTAAATCAATCTTATGGACACCAAAATCCATAAGTACACCACCACCAGCTTTGTCCCAGCATCCACGCCACGCATCAGGATTATTTTCCTGATCCAGATTCTGCTCGATCGTGGATGCCGTGCCAAGATAAGCTCCACCTAAATCACCATTACTTATCATCTGTTTCGCGATTTCATGCGGTTTTGAAAATCGTTGATACTTTTTCACCAATAATTGACGACCCGTCTCTTTCGCCTTGCCTATCATTCGGTCCGTTTCTTCTAAATTCAAAGCCATAGGTTTTTCACAAATGACATTCTTTCCGGCCTCAAGTGCATCTATTGTCATGGGACAATGAAGAAACACGGGGCCTGCAACATCAATTACCTCAATTGACGGGTCATCCAGCATTTCACGATAATCACCCACGGTATGCTTAACACCAAATTTTTTCGCTTGCCGAGAAGCAGCGGCTTTATCGGTGTCCGCAATACAAATGACCTTGACACGCTGATCCCGGGTCAGGCCTTTCAAATGTACATCACTGATCATACCTGCGCCGATCAAACCTACTCCAATTACCATTTCATTTCTCCCGAACAAATATGAAAACCCACTCCCGGCACGTGAGCAAATGAGTTCTTAAATGACTGGTTCTTCAATCCCAGAATTAGTATCCTATCGACCCTTCTATCCTAGAGCTTCATTTTCTTTCACCCTTCCTTGCTTAGGCAGTGCGCCATCGATTGTCTTGGGCTCAGCATTCTCATGCGCATAGAATAAACTTTCAAACTCATTATGCCATACAACCCATTGGTTCTGCCTTCGAGTGCTATCGTGGATGAGTAATAAGGCACTGAAAATCTTCAGTTATGTAACCTACACCACTTTGAGACTTTCACACAGGATTTTTAGACATCTGACGAACAATCTGGTTGACGTAGAATTCTTATCAGGTAGATCGATCCAATTCCCCACAGGAACCCTTCCACAAGATCCTGAGAGGACGCTCAGTGCGTTTGGTTGTCGATTGCACACCGATGTGATCACTTAAACCCAACACCCCGTGTGGCGCATCTGTTGTTTCTGTGGCATTATCTGTTCTATAGAATAAAGTATGGTCAGTTGTCACTTATATTAGTCGGAGAGATATTCATGGATATATCGAAACTCCAACCTCATCCTGAGAATCATAGGGTTTATGGTGTTCAAAACCTGTCACAACTTGAACACTCGTTAATGGCAGAAGTGGTTTAGTCATGGGGTTTAAGTTTATCCGGACTGTGATCATTGTGACGGCTGTTGTCTTTTCAACGAGCCCGGTCGTTCTTGTCGCGGATGATTCCGTCGCCTGGGAGAAAGCCTATGACAAGGATGGCCACCGTTACATTCCGGTAGCGCTATGGAATGGCGGGTCCTGGGATGGGCAACACGTGTTCACCTTGCCGACTGTGGATCTCACCTTTGGGCAGCGAGCCAATAAGCGGATTGTAGGACCACGTCCCTGGGCCCATGAAGCGTCCGGGACGAAACATCAAATCTATGAGCGGCATAATCGACGCAAGGTTCAGTATTTCACGGTTAACCGTAAGGAGGACGGTTTGGGGCGTGCCGGTGCTATTCGTTTCGCCCAAGAAGGAGCATCTATTGGTGTGGTTGACATTGATCCTGATTCTGTTGCTAACGTCGTGGAAACAATTGAGAAAGCAGGTGGCAAAGCAAAAGGAATAGTGGCAGACCTGACTAAGGACGAAGACTCACGCCAGATTGTTCGAGAAACAGCAAATCACTTTAACGGATTAGACTTTGTTTGGAATCATGTCGGTCACCCTGGTCCGGCAGTCGCAGAAGATCTAGATATGAAGGATTTGGATACAGCTATAGATTTAAATTTGCGGACAGTTTTTATCACGACAGAAACTGCCCTTCCCGAATTACGAGCCAGGGGAGGAGGAAGTCTTCTATTTACAGCTTCTATAGCGGGACTTCAGGGATCCCCGTACAGTCCTGTGTATTCTGTCGCAAAGTTTGGGGTAGTTGGCATGGTTAAATCGATGGCGAAGCGCTATGCAAAAGAAAAAATTCGGATAAATGCTATCTGTCCCGGACCGACAGATACACCGATGTTTCGTGTTTTTGTTGCGCGACCAGACCAGCAGTCAACGCAGGGGATGGATAAAGAAGAGTTAGTTACAAAAATCGGAGGGATGACACCCATGGGTCGCCCGGGACAACCCGATGAAATAGCAAACGCCGCACTATTTTTACTCTCCGATGAAGCCTCCTTTGTAACCGGTGCCGCCTTGGCCGTAAACGGAGGCGCGACGGCCTAAATCCTATATTTCCCCGGAGTAATTAAAAATGGCTTTTACTGTTAAAGATCGAACTTTTAATTCCTCGATCGATCCACTAAAGACAGTCCATCAATTAGCAGAAACAATAGACGGTTATGCAGCGGAAGGCGAACAATTACGTCGCCTTGCCCCTCCACTCCACGAAGCCTTATTAAAAGCAGGCTTATTCAGAATGCTTTTACCAAAATCTTACAATGGATTGGAAGTGGACCCATTGACGTTTTTGCGCACTATCGGAGCGGTAGCCCAACTGGATGGCAGCACTGCATGGTGTCTTTGCCAAGGAAATGGTTGCGCGATGGTATCAGCTTATTTAAACGACGGAATCGCCACGAAAATTTTCGGCGACGACCCCCGCGCAGTTTTAGCATGGGGACCGGGCAACGCTCAGGCTCAGATTGTAAATGGGGGATACCGAGTGAGCGGCCGCCTAGCTTTTGCAAGTGGAGGCCGGCATGCAACTTGGTTGGGATGCCACGTTCCTGTTTATCAAACAGATGGATCCCAACGGTTAAATCCAAATGGAACGCCGGAAATTCGTACGATGCTATTTCCTGAATCCAACGTTCAATGGATAGATACTTGGGATGTTATCGGACTCCGCGCCACAGGGAGCGACGATTTCGAAATAGACAACTTATTTGTTCCGGAAGATTATACGACAATCCGAGATACTTCGAAAACTCGAACCCAACAAAAACCTTTGTATACCATGCCATCCATGAGTCTTTATGCTATGGGTTTTTCCGCCACTGCTCAGGGCCTCGCAACCGGGATGCTCGAAGCTTTCAAGGAACTTGCATTAGACAAAACACCCAGGCTTGCCCATTCCAAAATGAAAGACAATCCCGTCATACAATCTGATTTAGCACAATGCGAAGCCAGAATCCGAGCGGCACGTTCGTATTTGACTACCGAAATCGAAGAAATTTGGGAAGAAATATTGAACACTGAAAAACTCACAATCGCTAATCGGATGCGAATCCGGTTAGCCGCTACTCACGGTATTCACGAGGCGAAAGCCGTGGCAGAAAATATCTATGACCTAGCGGGGGTCTCCGCCATTAGAAACGAAAGCCCCTTTCAACGGAGGTACCGCGATATTCGAAGTGTCACACAACAATTGCAGGGGCGCCGGTCACATTTTCAAACAGTTGGTGCTTATTTGTTAGGTCACGATGCTGATTTAGCCGTTGCGTAGGCGGAAAAGTTTTGACTATGCCTGACCCCACCATCCTGATTTTTTGGTTAATCACAAACAAAACCGAGATTACAACCTTATTAATTTCTTTTAGCTTAGAGCTTCGTTTCCAACTCATGGCGACAGCAAACCATCAAGGGCTCCATTGAGGAATGGTTGATATTTCTTCCATTGCTCCGAACTATCTTGGTAAACTTTTTGCCTAACCTGAAGGTTCGACGCTGTTGCTACGCTTCTCGTATTGTTTTAAGGCAATAGGCAGTTTTCATCCCAATCTAAGCCTAGATAGTCAATTAGCTGCCGCGTCTTACTTTCCTGATTAACTGTTAGTTGTTCGTAATCAAGGTTGTAAATCCTGTTACTGAGCGTGTTTGTCCAAAAATCCATGAGGTTTTCGTAGA
>CAYFGZ010000108.1:0-12172 GCA_964342575.1 uncultured Nisaea sp.
GTGATATAATATATAAAACAAAAATAACAAGTGTTGTAAATGCTAATAGAGTAATAGTTAATAAACCATATAAGGTTAATGGACAGACAGCATCTTTATCGGAATCTAGTTTTACAATATTAATGGATGTTGTAGAGAATAACATACCAAGAAAGGATTTAAAGAATTTAGCTGTATTTGATCATAATAAAAATTATGTTATATCAAATTGGGTATCTGATATTGTTACACACCCAGATCATCCATATTCTATTATTGTAAAATTATATGAACCATTACCTGATAATATCGGTATTAATGATAAATTTTGGATAGTCAGAGAAGTAACTAATCCTATAATAGAATCTATACATTTAGATTCACAAATAGATGACGAACCTACTGTAAAACTAAGACCGCCTAATTATAGTGATATAAGTATATATAAAAATGTTCCAGATTTATCTGGTCTTAAAATGACTAAACTGGAAAGTTGGGATACTCTTGTATCTACTGATACTAATACATCACAAAAATTAGTAGACCATTTCTTTGGAAGTGATATTAAGAGTGCTGATTTAAATATAGATTATACTGATTATAATGAATTTATACATTATAGTTCAGCTGCGGAGAGATTAAAAAACTTTAAATATAAATTAGGATTAATAGAGGGTTATACTGCTACATCTGCAAGTTTAGTTAATTTAACTTATGGTTCTACATATACTGCTAGTTTAGAGGGAAAAACTGAAGTTTATCTTGTAGAGAAAAAAATACGAAATTTAAAAGCTGGTTTTGATGGTTATGAAAAATATCTTTATAATCAGAGTGGTTCGTATTCTTGGCCAAAGGTTAATGATTCTAAACCATTTGAATTGGTTCATACTACTGGTAGTGAGAGTATAACTTGGTATTCCGAACAATTAACAAGCGCATCTACATATGATAGGAATAATAGTGATTATTTATCAAATGTAATTCCACAACATATTACAGAAGATGAATATAATGATCAATTTATATTATTCTTAGATATGATTGGACAACACTTTGATACTTTATGGGTATATACTAAATCATTAACAAAACTTAATAGTAGAGTGGATAAATTAGATGAAGGAATGCCTAAAGATTTGACATATCATCTTGGAAAATCTATGGGATGGGATTTTAAAAGTGGTAATTCTATGGATACACTTTGGCAATATGTTTTAGGGACTGAAGAAACTGGGCCAAGAGGTGTATCAGGATTAGGAGCGCCCCCGAATAATGAAGATTCATTATCTAAAGAGGATATAACTAAAGAAGTTTGGAAGCGGATAATAACTAATTTACCATATTTGTTAAAAACAAAAGGAACAAGAAGAAGTGTTAGGGCTTTAATGGCTTGTTATGGTATCCCATCAAGTTTGATAGATATAAAAGAATATGGTGGACCAGAACCTGATTTAACTAAACCGAGTTATTTTAGAAAAGATATTTTTTCTTATATGTTAACCGCTAGTGGTTCTGGATTTGTTTCAAGTAGTTGGGAAAATTATTTAGGAAAATCTATTAAACCTCATAGTATCCAAGCTAGATTTAGATTAAGTAGTAATAATAATAATCAAGTCATAGTCCAATCAAGTGATGCTAAAGAAGTTGGTACTTCTAATTATTGGGCTTTAAGAGTTAATGAGATTACTGGTTCTACTAAAAAAGGAAGAGTAGAGTTTATAGTTGGAGATCCAAATGGTACTAATTTTAGATTAAGTTCATCTTTATTACCTGTAGCTGATGGTGAATTTTATTCAACAATGGTTACTCGTGAGGTTAGTGGTAGTGGTGCAGAAATAACAAGTGATACTGGAAGTCAAGATGTATTATATAAATTATATGTCAAGAAGTATAATAGAGGAAAACGAGATATATTATATAGTTCTGTAACTAATGATTCTATTTCTGGCTCAAGTGGAACTTTAAATCAAATGTTTACTGGTAGTGCTGGTTTATATATTGGTGGTAGTGGTTCTTATTATGGAACTGATTTAAGTGGTTCATTACAAGAATTTAGATTATGGAATGAGTTATTAGATGAAGATGTATTTGATAATTACACAAAAGCTCCAAAGTCTACAAATGGGTTGACTTGGAGGTCTGCATATAATAAATTAGCTTTAAGGTATTCATTTGATAAGAAAAAAAATCATTCATCGGATAGCTATGTTTATGATGAAAAGCCTAATACGCAATATGCTATAACAGGTTCTACATATTTATTTACAACCAATGTTAATCATTATGGTAATACTGTAGATGAACATCAATTTTTATATCCGAATATTGGTCCAAATAGAGTTACAAATAAAACAAGAGTAGAAGATAATTCCTTAGAGTTTGGTAATCTTAATACTAAAAAAAGTGTAGAAAAAAGTGGATTTGATACAGCACCTTTGGATTCTCCTAAACTCGGTATATATTATTCTCCAACAAATGTTATAGATGAGGATATAATTGCTACTTTTGCTGGAACAAGTTTAGATGATTTTGTAGGTTCTCCTTTAGATATGTATCAAGATCAGTATATGGATTTGAAACACGCTAGAGTAGAATATTTTAGAAAATATGATGGAAAAAATAATTTTAAAACTTATATAGATTTATTAAAGTTTTATGATATATCCATATTCAGACAAATAAAAGATTTATTACCACATAGAGCTCATTCTACTGTTGGTGTATTGGTAGAACCAAGTATTCTCGAACGACCAAAAATAAAATATAAACCAATAAGAACGGAAGAACCAAATTATGATGATTCTATAGATTTAAATACACAGGTTGAAGAAAGTGGTGAATATAGAGATGAAGAAGCTGTTATAAACACAGAACAAACAATTATTCCTATTGGAGAAGAAAGTTATCATGAGGGGGAAATACCAGAAGAGTTTAGGTTTGAAATTGAGAGCGAAAAATATTCAATAGAAGCTGGTGTTCATGTAGATACCCCCATTAATATAAATAAACATGAATTGAGAGAATCTACAGTAGAACAACCTGGAACATTTTCAGAAGGTAAAATATTAGTATCTGATAGTATAGTAGCGCAATCATCCTTTAGTATTACAGGAAGTAATAATGATAGTATTAAATTTAAAGCAGGAAGTGTTGAAGGAAGTTCTACATTATCACCAAATTATGCTACTGGAAGCTTTGTAATTTCAGCAGGAATAAATCAGAATGTAAATAATTATATTTCTATAACTGGATCGGATGGGTATACACCTATAAACTTTATATGTGTTACTGGTTCTCAACTACCATATTCAACTTCATTGTCGGATACTGCAACTAATAAATATTTTGTTAGTGGAACGACCACAATTGTAACTGCTAGAAATGTATCAAATAAAATTGGACAAGTATTTAATGGTTGGATTACTGCTAGCAACAATAGCTCTGCAACAGTAGGATTATCAGCGAGTGTGTTACTAACAATACCACCAAATCATCCTATAGCTGAAGATTCTGATGGATCTGGATTTCAAACTATAAAAGGTATGGGTGGTGGAACAATTTCATCATCGGTGTTTACTTTTGTAAGTGAATCTGGGCATGTAACTTCAAGTGATGTTACTGGGCAAAATGCATCAACAAAAATTAATTCTGTTATAGGAAGTAATTGGATAAAAGCTGGATTTTCACCCAAATATTCTACATCTGGAAGTAATAATATTATTATAAGTTCATCTAATTCATCATCTATAGAATTAAGAGGAACAGAATTAAAAGGAAATAGAAATAATCCAATGGTGGGATCTGATAGTTTTATTGTAGATTTTGGAATGACTGGTGGAACTGAAACCCATCTTACAACATTTCAGAAAATTCAACCACCTACACTTATACCAAGTGTGGATGCTGATGTCGAAGCTGATAAAGTAATTTCTTCCATCGGTGAGTTATCTAATGAAGTGGGGATGGTTGCTGATGCTAGTAATGTAATATTAACTTCTGGTGAAAATACTACAATAAATGATGTAGAAATTAATTATTATAGTGATGCTAAATTTAATGGTGATTGGTCTAATTTGGAAGGAAATGTATATAGTATAACATCACCAACAGAAAAAGATTATGCTGAAACTTTATTTGATGAGGAGGGGAATCCTAGGGCTGGCCTTGCATCTGGGAAAGTATTCCAAATGGTTCACAAAAAACAATCTGAACATTTTGTTAGTAAAATTGAAACATCTTTTACTGATACTAATCATCCAAGTGGTAGTGGTTTTATTTTATTAGAAAGAACAAAATTTGCTGATGTAACACCACCATCTAATTCACCATTAAGGCGGGTGTATTATGAAGGTATAAAAATGAGAAGTAAGACAGAAGCTAATATAAATCACGATGCGAATGTAGATAGTTTTGATACAGTAGATGGTGGGCCTGTTGTGGAAGTAACTACAACCACACCTACACAGGTATTAGTTTCACAACCATCAGATCAGAATCAAATATATGTTCAATAATTTAATTAAAACAATAAATAACTGGTAAAAATTAGTAAAATGGATATTTATTATTGAATCGACTCTATGTATAACACTTTTTTTAAAAATATTATATTTATATATATAGAATTATTTTAGGAGAATAAAAAATGGGAATGTTAAATAATACAGAAATAATTGTAGATGCGATACTTACAAAGAAAGGTCGTGAACTTTTAGCTAAAGGTGAAGACCAATTTAAAGTAACACAATTTGCACTTGCAGATGATGAGGTAGATTATTCTTTGTGGGATCCTGCTCATCCAGACGGAACAACAAAATATGGGCAAGCTATCGAATCTTTACCATTAATAGAGGCTGTGCCTGATGAAACTCAGGTTATGAGGTATAAATTGGTAACATTACCTAAATCTACTTCTAAAATGCCTATTATACAAGTTGTTGGTGGACCGTATACAATGACTTTTCCTGGTGATATTGTAAATGTTGAACCTAATATTACAACTGGGCTAACAAATGATACATTAGGATATACTGCTATACTACATGATTCAGATGCTGCAACACTTGATGTTACTACAACAGCACCTGGATTCACTGGGGCTACCATTCCAACATTTTTAAGTGATGATGAGCAAAAACAAAGTATAAGTGCTGTTGGGTTGAAATTTAAGTTAATTTCAAAAGCACAGCCACAGGCAGATTTAAATACTAAATTGACAATAATTGGTAACGAAACTGGTGGAACTGCAACTGTATCTATTACAGTTAAAAAGACTAATTATAATGCAGCATAATATAAGTAAGGGGATATAATATGGCACTAAGTAAACAACAAATACTGGATACACTCCAAGAGGGGCTTTCAGATTTAATATCACAGCAAGTTGTAACTGATTTAGCAACTGCTCAGGCTATAGCAGCGAATCTGGCAACTCCATTGACAGATTTATTCGAAGCGCAGTCTGGGTTAGGTGGACTGCCCATAAGAACATTTACAGAATTCAATCCACTTGGTGATGTTGTTTCTAATGTTCAAAGTAAAGTTTCTACACCATTATGGTCTGGAAATAAAGGAACTTTAGAATCATTATATACATGTAGTAATGCAAGTGTAGATATAGTGAAAAGTAAAACATTACCATATTATTTGAATGTATATCATGAAAACCCACAAGGAACTGCGGCTCAAGCCTCTCAATCGGCTGCTCAGTTTTCTATTGCATATGCTCATGTTGATGGGGGTGGTTATACAGCTGCTTCAGGTGTAAATAGAAAACAACCAACAAAGGCAATTTATTCTCAATATCGTTCTCTTCTAATAGGATATCAAGATCCATATTTTACTATAGATGGTGTTGATAAAAAACATGTTTATGTTATTAATATTAATAGAGCACGAATTAAAGAAAGATTAGACCCTGGAAATTGGGAACTCCATTTAAGTGGTTCTATAAGTGGAAATTCCAGAACACTAAAACTAATTGATGATAGTGGCCAAGGTAAATCTGCTATTGGTAGTGTAAATAACCCTATTGCCGGCGGTGGAAGTAGAGTTTTTAATATAATAAGTGGTACAATATCAGTTAGTGATGATGATCCAACATTTGGAGTTCAACAGGGAACTAACGTATATGGATTAGTATATCCTGATATTGGAGTTGTTCTTTTGGATCCTGATATGGTTAGTTCAAGTGTCGGAACATTTGCAAATGATGGTATATCTGGATATTTTAATAGTGGTTCGGCTGATTATTCAACAACAAATATAGAATATTTGTATAATATCCTCGGCGGAAATTCAGATACAAATGGTATTTCTACATTAGCATATGACAGTGGTGGTACAGGATTTAGAGCTAGAAGTGAAGAAGATGTAACATCAACACATTACTTCTGTAGAATTCAAAATAAAGATTATAACTTTAGTAATAATCCTACTTTCTTTTCATCATCTGATGGTTCATTTATAAATGATTCTTTCTATAAAGATCCAAAAGTTTATATAACGACTGTTGGTCTTTATAATGAAAATTTTGAACTATTGGCTGTTGCTAAATTAAGTCAACCATTACAAAAATCTTTTGCTAAAGAAGCTGTAGTTAAAGTTAAATTAGATTTTTAGAAATAGTTATAAACTTAATTAAAATAGATAAATTCCCTTTTCTTATATTTATTAAGGAAAGGGATTTGTTTATTAATTAAGGAAATTAAATGGCATATGTATTTAAAAAATTAGGACATGGTGATTATGGGGCTTATGCATTTAAAACCTATAAGAATTGGACATTTACAGAAAATTCGGTGGGTGAGGATATACAAGTATTATATGGCAATTTACATGCAACTGGAAGTTATAAACAATCACAAACTGTAATACACCCATTTACAGAACACACAACATCTATATCAGATCAAGAAACTATATTTAGACAAGTTCGGCATTTATATTATGGTGGTAACCCATCATCTCATACATTTGATACTATTGTAGGAAAACGGGCTGGTGAACCATTTAATACATTTGGTGGTACTAATGATAATGAGATACGTGAGATATACAATAATACATTAACATGGATTTCAATACCACAAATGATTTTTGGGGAAGGAATAAAAAGAAAAAGTGTTAAATTAACTGATTATGTTGGTAGTACTACAATATTACAGGATGATGGTAATGGTAACTTATATGATACTAATGCTTATTCTTATTTTTCAAATCTTACAGGTGGGAATGTAACTGCTAGTTATGTTGGAAATGTATTTTATGAACATGGAAATATTGTTATAACAACAGGTTCTATTTATGAAGATATTGCATCAGGATCATCAGCTGATTTTAAATTACAAATACAAGGAACTCAAACTATATATGAACATAGAGTTGAATGTACGGCTGATGTGGGGGAATTTAATTTTACAATGAATGATACTTCGAGAAAAAGAGAAGGAGTATCATTGACGGATGATTTATTAAATCATGTTACTGGTTCTGATTTTACACCTTATATTACTACAATAGGATTATATGATGATTATAAACGATTATTGGCTGTTGGTAAATTATCTAGTCCATTAAAAAATGAAAAGGAATTATCTTTAACATTTAGAATTAGTATTGATGCTTAAATAGGAGAAATATGGTTACATTAGGATTGGATGTATCGACAACTTGTGTTGGATATGCATTCACAAAAAACAAAAAGATTCTTGATATGGGTTTTATTGATATCAAAAAATACAAAACACCAAAAGATAAGGCATTTTTTGTCTTGACTCGATTGGGTAAAAATAGGTATATTGATAAAATAGAAAAGATTAATATTGAGGATAATCTTTCTGGTTTTGCTGGTGGAAGAACTTCACAACAAGTTATTGTAAAATTGGCAAAATTTAATGCTATTATTGGGTTTATTCTTGAAGAGGAATTTCAAGTAGAAGTTCATAATATAAATCCAATGACTGCTAGAAAAAATGTATTTGGAAAAGCTAGAGTTAAAGGTATTAAAGCAAAGGATTTTGTTAAGGAGCAAATAGAAAAGAAATTTAAAACAGACAAATGGTGCAAGACTACAAAAACAGGGTTATGGGATAAAAGAAATATCGATATGTATGATGGGTTAGTTATGTCTTTATTTTCAAAAAAAGCTTGACATTTATATTATTTATTAGTATTTTATAGGACATGCATTTGGATAATATTACCCAATTAATAACTTTACTGGAAAAGGCTTTAAATAGTAAGTCCAAAAAACTTACTAAACAGGATGAATATACATTCTTTTCACCATTTGTAAATCATTATAAACCAAAACTTCAAATAAATGTGAGAACAGGAAAATGGCATTGTTGGATTTCTAATACTGGTGGCCATAATCTATTTCAATTATTTAAGAAGATTGGTATATCAAAAACATATTTCGCTGAATTAACTGATATTGGCTACACAACTTCGTATAAACCACGAAGCTATGAAAGCAAGATAACAGAAAAAATTTCATTACCAAAGGAATTTATACCATTATATAGAACGAATAATACACCAGAATATAAACATTCTGTTAGATATTTACAGAAAAGAAATATATCAAACAGAGATATATTAAAATATAATATAGGTTATTGTGAAGGTGGGGAATATAGAAATAGAATTATAATACCATCTTATACGGAAGATATTCAGTTAAATTATTTTGTTGGGAGAGATATTTTTAATTCTAAATTAAAATATAAAAACCCACCCGTTAGTAAGAATATAATTGGGTTTGATTTATTTATAAATTGGGAATTGCCAATTGTATTATGCGAGGGAGTTTTTGACGCTATAGCTATCAAGAGAAATGCTATCCCGTTGTTTGGTAAATCTATACCAAAAATTTTAATGGAAAAGATAATAAAACAGAGGGTAAAAATAATTTATCTTTGTTTAGATAATGATGCTATGGATGATAGTTTCAAATTATCAAAAGAACTTATGGATGAGGGTATAGATGTTAAATGCATAAATTTACCAAATGATGAAGATCCATCTTCAATTGGATTTAAAAAATTTATGGGATTCTTTGATAAATCATTTTCTATGACATTTAAAGATTTAATGAAATATAAATTAGGAGTTCCTATATGATAAAGACAATAGATGTACCATTTAATCAATTAAAAACGATACATCATTTTGCAGATATTCATATTCGTAATCTAAAAAGACATACAGAATATAGACAAGTATTTGATAAAGTATATAAACAACTAAAAGAAAATTCTAAAGATAGTATTATTTATATTGGTGGGGATATTGTACATGCTAAATTAGATATGTCTCCAGAGTTAATTGATTTAACTTCTGAATTTTTTGAAAATCTTGCTGATATAGCACCTACTATTATTATTACAGGAAATCACGATTGCAATCTAAATAATCTAAGTAGGTTAGATGCACTACAACCTATCATAAGTAACTTAAAGCACTCTAATTTACACTATTTGAGGGATACTGGTGTGTATCGATTAGCTGATATAACTATGTCAGTTATGTCAGTTTTTGATGAAAATAATACAGAAAGATACCCAAAGGCTAGTGATTTAGAGGGAAATACAAAGATTGCATTTTTTCACGGTTCTATAAATAATTCATCAACTGATTTTGGATTTAGATTAAAAAACCCAGAACATACTACTAAATTATTTGATGGTTATGATTTAGCTCTTCTTGGTGATATTCATAAAAGACAATTTTTAAATGAAGATAAGACAATAGGGTACTGTGGTTCTTTGATTCAACAAAATCACGGTGAGTTATTGGAACATGGATTTTTAACTTGGGATGTTCCAAGTCGTAAAGCTACTTTTAATAAGATAGATAATGATTATGGCTATTATACATTAGATATAGAAAATGGTTTAGTTCCCGATGTAACTGATATGCCAAAAAATGCACGGCTCAGAGTTAGAATAAGTAATACAGAGGCTTCAGAAACAAAAAGAGTTATAGCTCAAATCCACAAGTTATATAATATAAAGGATATGAGTATAACTAAAGTTGATACATTATCAAAGCAAAAGAGTGGTGATAGAAGTGGTAAAATAAATATTGGAGATGTAACCAATCCAGATTATCAATATACACTTATTCAAGATTATTTAAAAAGAAATTATGCGGTTAGTGATTCAGTTTTAAAGGAAATATGGAAATTAAATTTAGATATAAACCAACAATTACCATATGATGACATACAAAGAAATATAACTTGGACATTAAAATCATTTAAATTCAGTAATATGTTTTCTTATGGTGAGGATAATGAAGTAAATTTTTCTAAACTTAATGGTATAATTGGACTATTCGCTCCAAATGCTTCTGGTAAATCCTCTTTATTGGATTCCCTTACTTATTGTTTATTTGATACATCTTCACGAACTTGGAGGGCTATTGATGTATTAAATAATAAAAAGAACTATTTTAAATGTAAATTAAATTTTGAGATAAATGGTAAGGAATATTGGGTAGAACGTATTGGAACGAAAAATAAAAAGGGGCATGTAAAAGTTAATGTAAATTTTTGGACTTTTGATGATAGTGGGGAAAAAGTATCATTGAATGGTGATCAAAGAAGAACTACAAATAATAATATTACTAAAATAATTGGATCTTATGATGATTTTATATTAACTGCATTATCTTTACAAACAAATGGAACTATATTCATTGATAAAACGCAAAAAGAAAGAAAAGAAATTCTTGCTCAATTTATGGATTTAAATGTATTTGATAAATTATATACAATTGCTAGTGAGCAAATTAATGAAGTTTCAGCTATTTTACGGAATTTTAAAAATGAGGATTATGGTACTGAATTAGCTAATACAGAAAATAATTTATCGGAAGATAAAAATAATTATAAATTATTAGAGTCAGTTAAAGATGGTATAGTAAAAGAGCAAAAAGATTTAAGTTCTAAAATTTTGTTATTATCGAAAGAAATAAAAAATGTAGATTCTTCTATAGTTGATATAAATAAACTTCAGCAATTAGAGATAGAGTATAATGATAAATCTGAAGAATTAGATGATGGTATCAGAGAGATTGACAGACAAATAAATATTACTACTGGTGAATCGAATAAAGTGGTAGAAAAATTAAAAGAATATATTGGGTTCAGTAAAGAATGGGATGATTATTGTAAATTGAGTGAAGATATGGATGAAGTTGAAAACGAAATAACATCTTTAAAAATGACAATTGATCATAATTCAGATAAAGCTGGTAGATTGGATAATCATGAATACGATCCTGATTGTGAATATTGTGTTAAAAACCCATTCGTTACTGATGCTATGCAGGCAAAAAAATTATTAGAAATCGATACAATTTCTTTAAATCAAATGATAGATAAACTAAATTCTATAAATGATAAATTAGAACAATATGATAATATAGTAGATAGACAATCTAATTTTGATAAATTAACTTCTACTTCAGATAAACTTTTAAATCTAAAAGATAATTTAAGCAAAGAGAAATTAACTTTGGTTGCTAATAGATCAAATTATCAAACTCAATTAGAATCAGTTGAAGATAAAATAATACAATACTATGATAATGAAGAGATAATAAAAACTAATAATGAACTTAATAATAAGATAATACTTTTGCAAGAAGATTTAGATATAGTTGATTCTAGATTAAGTCAAGTGAATGATAAATTGAGTATTTTATTTGGAAAAATAAAAGTGTATGAAAGTAAAATTAATGATATTAATTCTAAGATAGACAAGATAAAAGAGTTAGAAACTAAATTTGAAGCTTATGAATATTATTTAGATGCTATAAAGAGAGATGGTGTTCCTTATGAATTGATATCAGAAACTATACCAGTTGTTGAAAACGAGGTTAATAATATTCTTTCTCAAATTGTAGATTTTAGTGCAAAATTAGAAGTAGATGGTAAGAATATAAATACCCGTATTCATTATGATAGTGGGAATAATTGGCCTCTTGAATTATCTTCTGGCATGGAAAGGTTCATATCTGCATTAGCTTTACGTGTTGCTTTAATTAATGTATCAAATCTACCAAGACCTTATTTTCTTGCTATTGATGAAGGATTTGGTGTACTGGATTCGGATAATCTTAATTCGCTATATATGTTATTTGATTACTTAAAAACTCAATTTAAGTTTGTTATGGTAATATC
>CAYFGZ010000109.1:0-11986 GCA_964342575.1 uncultured Nisaea sp.
TTTCAGTACGACATGATGGTTCAAGAGGCTCTTCGGGGTGTCGTTCGAAAGGCGTTGGAAGAAGTTTGTAAAGATGGATTTCGGGGAGAGCATCATTTTTATATTACATTCAAGACACATAGCCCCCAGGTGCAAATTCCAAATTTTTTGAGATCCCGTTATCCAGAGGAAATGACCATCGTCCTTCAACATCAATTTTGGAATCTTGAAATCCAGGATGCATATTTCGAAGTAGAGTTAAGCTTTAATGATAAACGTGAAAATTTACTTATCCCATTTGGAGCCGTAACAGGCTTTGCCGACCCATCCGTAAAATTTGGCCTGCAATTCGAGGAGCATGCGGACGAAACTCCAATTCAAAGCAAAGAAGAAAATTTTAATAAAATGGAGCCACCGGAGCAAAATTCAGACAAATCTACTGAGAAATTTGGTGAAGTGGTGTCTTTAGAAAAATTCAGAAAGAATACCGACAAAAAATCTTAAACAACACGTTTTTTGGGATTTCTAAAATGCAATACTCAGAAATATTTCCACTCGGACCGGACACTACAGAGTATCGGAAATTAACGAGTGATCTTGTCTCAATTAACAACTTAGCAGGGCAGCAATTCCTGCACGTGCGAGCAGATGCTCTTACGCTTCTTGCAGAGCACGCATTCAGGGATATATCACACCTTCTTCGACCTAGCCACCTCGCGCAACTAAGAAATATTATCGAGGATAAAACAGCTTCGAGAAATGATCACTTTGTAGCGATGGAGCTACTTAAAAATGCGAATATAGCAGCTGCTGGGGTGCTACCGATGTGCCAGGATACCGGTACTGCGATAGTAATGGCTAAAAAAGGACAAAATGTATTTACCGGATACGATGATGAAGAAGCTTTATCGAGGGGCATCTATAATACCTATGTTAACCATAACCTGAGATACAGCCAACTCGCCCCACTTGATATGTTTTCTGAGAAAAATACTGGTAACAATCTACCCGCTCAAATAGATATTTATGCTACTTCTGGAGACGAATATAAATTCACATTCGTGCAAAAAGGTGGCGGATCTGCCAACAAGACATTTCTTTATCAAGAAACAAAAGCTGTTCTAAATCCAAACACTTTGAGAAAATTTTTAGACGAAAAGATTAGAACTCTTGGAACTGCGGCCTGTCCTCCGTATCACCTGGCCATCGTTGTTGGTGGTACATCCGCCGAATTTAATCTTAAAACAGTTAAACTCGCTTCCACAAAATATCTCGATAACTTGCCGACATCTGGCAGTGAAACAGGACACGCTTTTCGTGACCTAGAATGGGAAGCAGAAATACTAGATCTCACCAGGGAAATGGGAATCGGAGCCCAATTTGGAGGGAAATATTACTGCCACGATGTTCGGGTTATAAGATTACCTCGACATGGCGCGTCGTGCCCCATAGGTCTCGGTGTGTCTTGTTCAGCAGATCGCCAAGCTTTTGCAAAAATTACTAAGGATGGTATATTTTTGGAGCGACTAGAAGCTGATCCAGGAAAGTACATCCCAGACGTTAAGGAAGATGAAATTTCTGACGAAGTGGTTGAGATAGATCTCAATCAACCAATGGATAAAATTCGAAGCCAGCTGAGCCAATATCCCATCAAAACCAGGGTGGCTTTATCAGGTCCAATGATTGTTGCCCGCGATATAGCGCATGCCAAATTAAAAGAAAGGCTGGATTTGGGAGAAGAACTCCCGGAATATCTTAAGAACCATCCCATCTATTACGCTGGACCTGCAAAAACACCTGAGGGAATGGCTTCAGGATCGTTCGGACCAACGACAGCAGGTCGAATGGATTCCTATGTCGACCCTTTTATGGCGGCCGGCGCTAGTTTCGTTACACTAGCCAAAGGAAACCGATCGCCCGCGGTAAGATCTGCTTGTAAAAGATATGGAGGATTTTATCTGGGCTCAATCGGAGGAGCAGCTGCTATCTTGGCTTTAGAGAGTATCAAAAAAGTAGAAGTTGAGGAGTATCCAGAACTAGGAATGGAAGCCGTGTGGCGCATTGAAGTGGAAAAATTTCCAGCTTTCATTGTAGTTGACGATAAAGGAAACGATTTCTTCAGCAATATATAATCAACCCACTCCACACCAATTGGAAGCAATGATTCTTTAGAACAATCCAGTATTTATCATGTAGGACTCTGATCGACCGAAAGGGATATTCAATATGTGGCCCTCCAATAATTCCGAATCCGCTGAAATATTTAAACGGGCAAAAAAAGTATTACCCGGAGGAATATCTCGATTGTTAACTTGGATAGATCCGTACCCTATCTACGCAAAATCAGGCAAAGGCTCCTTTATAGAAGACGCGGATGGTGAAAAGCGGCTAGATTTAATGAATAACTTTGCCTCTCTAATTCACGGTCATGCGCATCCAAAAATCGTGGAAGCCGTCTGCTCCGTTGTAGCAGACGGCTCTTGCTTTGCTTTACCGACCGAACACGAAGTTAAGCTTGCCGAACTTCTGTGTGATAGAGTTAACTCTATTGAAAAAGTCCGATTTTGTAATAGCGGTACTGAAGCGGTCATGATAGCCGTTAAAGCGGCCAGGGCTGCAACTAGCCGTTCTAAAATAGCTAAAATTGAGGGCGGCTATCATGGCATGTATGACCATGTTGAGGTTAGCTTAGAATCCTCTCCCAAAAACTGGGGTAATTCGCCGACTTCCACACCTCACACCAAAGGGACACCACTTTCGGTCTTGGAAGATACGCTAGTTTTACCTTTGAACCGCCCGGAAGAAGCTGAAAAATTGATTCTTAACCAATCTAATTCTCTTGCAGCTATACTCATTGACCCTGTGCCGACAAATCTTGGTATGATCGAAATGACGCCAGAATTTATTCAAGTTATCCAAAATACCGCAAAGAAAATAGGGGCACTAATAATCATTGATGAGGTAATCGCCTTTCGATTGCACTACAACGGAGCACAAGCTAAGTATGGCATCGATCCTGATTTAACCACCTTTGCAAAAATTATTGGCGGCGGTTATCCCGTTGGGGCCGTGTGCGGAAAAGAAAAGGCAATGTCCGTTTTTAGCCATGAAAATGGTAAACCAATGAACCCATCTAGCGGGACATTTACAGGGAACCCGATCAGCATGGCCGCAGGATTAGCGACGATGGAAATGTTAACCCTCTCCACGTACAACAAACTAGAAGAACTAGGTTTAAAAGCTAGAAGCCAACTGCAGATGGAATTCGACAAAACAGAATTTCCTGGGCAGGTCAGTGGCGCTGGTTCTATGTTCCAGATTCATTTCCATCAGCGACAATTAATAGATTACCGATCGGCCTATCAAAGTAAAGAGGAGTTAGAAATAAGCCGCAAAGTGCATCGAGCAATGTTAGACAAAGGATACATTCTCTCTCCCCGATGCTCCGGGTTCCTTTCAACTGTCAATACAGAAGATGAAATCGATTCAATGACAGAAGCGTTCCAAGCAACTCTAGATGAATTAAAATAACTATAGTTCCGGCAACGACAGTAAAATAGAATGGCAAACAATATAAATCTCGTTGAATATATCGACCAAATCGCTGATTTTCCAAGTCAGGGCATTCTCTACTACGATATTTCCACCTTAATTGGCAATGCTACCGCCTGGAGTGAAACAGTCTCGCGTCTCTGCACTATTATACAACCTCATAACCCAGACCTTGTTTTTGGCATCGAATCAAGAGGTTTCCTTGTCGCAGCATCTTTAGGTTTAAGACTTAATATTGGAATGCAAATGATTCGGAAGAAAGGAAAGTTACCTGGCCCCACTGTTTCCCACACCTATGAGTTAGAATATGGAAGCGATATCCTGGAAGTGCAAAAAAAAGTCTCCGTTAAAGGACAACGCGTTGTCATAGTGGATGACGTCCTAGCAACTGGCGGAACCCTGGCAGCGGCTACCACTTTGGTGCGGCAAATAGGTGCTCAAGTGGCGTGTTCAGCTTGTATAATAGAACTATCATTTCTCGAGGGCCGAAAGCAATTAAATGCTCCTTTCCATTCTCTTGTCACTTTCTAACAAGTATAAACCCGCCGGCCTTTTACCATCGTTTCTTCTATTAACGAATAGCTTCCAGTATAGAGACGTAATTAGCCACAGCAACTCCGCCCATATTGAAAATTCCTCCAATATTCGCGTTTTTCACTTGCATTTCTCCTGCGTCACCGCGCACTTGCATTGCAGTTAAAACGTGCATTGAGACCCCGGTAGCGCCTATTGGATGCCCTTTTGCCTTTAACCCGCCTGATGGATTAACCGGGAGCTTCCCATCCTTTTGGGTAATTCCTTCAGCAACTATTTTTGCTCCCTCACCAGGATCTGCCAGTCCCATCGCCTCATACTCAAGTAGCTCCGCAATGGTAAAACAGTCGTGAGTTTCAACAAATGAAAGGTCGTCTAGAGTAAGTCTAGAATCCCGTAGGGCTATTTCCCAAGCTTTTCTGCAACCTTCAAATTTAATCACATCCCTTTTTGACATGGGTAAAAAGTCATTGACTTGGGCCCGAGACCTGATAGCTACCGCTTTCCCACATGATAAAGCAGTTTCCATATCCGCCAATACCATAGCGGCTGCACCATCAGAAACAAGGGAGCAATCCGTTCTTTTTAGCGGCCCCGCTACCAGAGGATTTTTATCGGATACGGTATTACAAAAGGCAAACCCAAGGTCCTTCCGGATTTGAGCATAAGGATTGGCAACACCATTTTTATGATTTTTTGCGGCGATACCAGCAAGAGCCTCCCCTTTATCTCCATAACGTTGGTAGTATGCTTGGGTAATTTTTCCGAAAACTCCCGCAAATCCACCTTCAATATCCGATTCTTCCTTTAAATAGCTGGCCGTAAGAAGTGCCTCCCCAACCGCCGCTCCTTTAAGATCGGTCATCTTTTCCACTCCAACTACCAGCACCACATTGCCACGACGCGACTCTATAAAATCCAATCCTTGGTGGACCGCAGCACTGCCGGTTGCACAGGCGTTTTCAACTCGGGTTGACGGTTTAAAACGGAACGAATCCTCTGCCTGGAAAACTAGGCTTGCGGTAAAACCTTGCTGTGAAAATGCTCCTCCAAAATGCCCGAGGTAAACAGCATCTACGTCTCTCGGCTCAAACCCTGAGTCGTCCAGGGCTTGAACTGCAACAGAAGTTAACATGCTTTCTACATCATCGTTTTCTCTTTTGCCAAATCCCAAGTGAGACCAACCTACCATACATACCGTCATTTCATGTCTCCATATTTATTAGTGTAAGGCACCAAGCGCTGCTTATCACAACTTCAGTGAAATTGGCTTCAATCAAAGCACTTTCAGATGAAAAACTAGTGTTGAAGTTTCTTAATAACGTCGTTGGTGGCATTACTAATCAACTCTCCCTGAACTTTATCAGTCATATTCTCTGCGATTAACTTTGTTGCCACCCCGATTGCCAATTCTACGGCTTGATTTCGCACATCCTGGACTGCGTTAGCCTCTGCCTGAGCTATGCGCTGAACAGCCTGCTCCTCTCTTCTTCTTATAGTAGCCGTCAAAACTTCTTCAGCGTGTTCCTTAAGACGTTCGGCTTCAGCCTCTGCTTGAGCTATGATTTGTTCGGCTTCTGCCAACGCATCGCGCTGTTGTCTTTGATAACTAGCCAATGCAGCCTGCGCCTCTTCGCGCAAGTTCTGGGTCTCATCCAGTTGACGTCTTATACCTTCTGCTCGCTTATCAAGGCCCTCGGTAATCTTTCTTGTCCCTTTCCAAATTGCCAGAACTATAAATATTATAAAGGCAATTGCTACCGACAGTTCCGGAGTTATAGTCATCCCAAACGCTCCTCTAGTGTCGATGATATCGCCATCTCTACATCACTGGTCGAAACTTGAACACCAATCAGTTTTTCAACAGCATTCGCCACAACTTCCCTAGCGACACTTTGTTCAACTTTTTCAACCGTATCTTCGGATTCAGTTACCGCTCCAGTCCGAACAGCGCTGATGCGTTTTTCAGCTTCATCCAGCATAACCGTAACCTTTTCTTGCGCTGCTGCCTCAACTTCGGCTCCCCGTTTAGCTATCTCTTCTTGTGCCAGCCGAGTAGCCTCTTGAGCACGTTCCCGAGCTGTCGTTAGGGCTTTTTCATATTCAATGCGAACTTGATATGCTTCTTTTTTTAGGGTCTCCGCCTTGTCCAGATCATCTGCAATACGTTCTTGCCGTTCTTCCAACACTTCAGCAATCCTGGGAATTGCAAATTTGGAAATCAAGAAATATAGAACGATAAAGCTCACTATAAGCCAAAAAATTTGCGATGCATAAGTCCCTATATCCAACTGCGGTAGTTTTGGACCCGTTTCGGAGTTAGCCTCAGCTGCTCCCCGCGGGAACGCTGCCCCCAACACCAACGTTAAAATTGTAGCGGAAAATGAATATTTCAGCTTCATATAACCATCCTATCCTACAATCAGGTGCTCGACTACGAGTTACCTAAATCAACTTTCGTCCTTGGAATTTAAACCGACATTAAAATTAATCGGCTTAAACTAGACGGCGAAAAGAAGTAAAAAGGAGATTAAAAGCGCAAATAATGCGATCGCTTCCGTCAATGCGAAGCCAAGAATCCCAATCCCAAACACCTCTCCACGAGCGGCAGGGTTACGCGCAATCGACGACACCAGCGACGAAAAGATATTTCCGATTCCAACACCAACGCCCGCCAAAGCAATAACAGCTAGGCCTGCACCAATAAACTTCGCAGCTTCTGCTTCCATAATTTTATTCCTTCTTCCGTTTGTTTAAAACATTAAAAATATTTAACCTATCTACTCATTTAATGCAGATGAATTGCATCATTTAAATACAGGCACGTCAAAACCGTAAAAACGTAGGCCTGTAATACTGCTACCATTATTTCAAACCCGGTAAGCGCAACTAGAAGTGCCACGGGCGCTACACCGAAAATTCCCAGAGCGGCTGTGAAACCAGCAAATACCTTCATCATGGTATGTCCGGCCATCATATTTGCAAATAACCTAACGGAAAGGCTGACCGGCCTAACGAAATAGGAGATTATCTCTATGGGAACGAGAAGTGGTGCGAGCACAACTGGCATCCCTGGTGGGACAAAAAGAGAAAAGAAATGAAACCCGTGACGGACAAGTCCAATCACTGTAACGCCGATAAAGATGGTCATGGCCATAGCAAAAGTAACGATTATCTGACTTGTAAAAGTGTATGAAAAGGGAATCATTCCAAGTAAATTACCCATCAAAATGAACATGAATAGTGTGAAGATAAATGAAAAGTATTTGCGGCCTTCTGTCCCAACATTTTCTCGTATCATGTTCGCTATGAATTCGTACGACATCTCTGCAAGCGATTGCCAACGGCCCGGCACGAGCCGCCCACCTCGCATACTTAGTGTTAAAAACAGCGTGACAGCTACGACCGTTATACTCATCCACAAAGAAGAGGTGGTATAAGCCAGATCAACCCCCCCAACTTCCAGCGGCACAAGAGTCTTCAATTTAAACTGTTCAACCGGTGATGCCACAAAAAACCCTTTCTAAACTTGAGCCCTCTTCAGCTCTCGATCTAGTTATTTTTTTTCTCGTCACTATAACCAACTGCCATCCCAACCCCATTGATAGCACGGTATACATTCAACATCCCCGCCGCAGCTCCAATTATGAAACATACAATTAACAACCAAGGTCCAGTTTCCAGCCACCGATCTAAGCCATAACCAACACCGGCTCCAACAGCTACACCAGCGAACAACTCTACACCCGCTCTCATAGCCAGTCCAACTAGGTTGGGCGCCACTTGCGTGCCGACCGCCTTTTTGGAAGGGCCATCTAACTCTTTCCTAAAAGAGTCTATTTTAGAGCCCAATTCTTCCAGTCCAGCATCTTCCCTTCGATGATGATTTGCCATGTGGCTACCGTTGGCTCTCAGTTATTTAAAAAGAATCCCTATCTAAAAAAAATCCGCCGGAACATTAAGTAAGGATTGCACCGGATGTCAAGGAAGAACAGCAGCTAACTTGCTTTCAAAAACTCCAAATAAATCAAACACGTATCATACAAGAATAACCCCAGAATCAAAAAACTAACATCATCCACTTTCACGCAGCTCTTCTGCACCCTCTAAGTTTACGGAAACGAGCTGACTAACCCCTTGTTCCGCCATAGTAACACCAAACAAACGATCCATTCGCGCCATTGTTAGGCGATGATGGGTAATGATCAAAAAACGTGTTTGGGTTGTTTTGGATAAATCGGTTAATAACGAACAAAAACGATCAACATTACTGTCATCTAAAGGTGCATCGACCTCATCTAATACACATATAGGCGCGGGATTAGTTAGAAATGCAGCAAAAACTAGAGCTAATGCCGTTAGTGCCTGCTCTCCGCCCGACAGTAAAGACATTACTTGTAATTTTTTTCCCGGCGGGCTCGTCATAATCTCAATCCCAGCCTCCAAGGGGTCCTCCGCCTCTACCAAAGTTAGGTGAGCGCTGCCACCCCCAAACAACCTAATAAAAAGCTCCTGAAAATGTTTATTAACGGCATCAAATGCCTCAAGTATACGTTCACGTCCCTCTCTATTGAGAGAAGAAATAGCGCGACGGAGTCGATCAATAGCACCATTCAGATCGTCACGCTCCCTCTCCATCGAAGATATTTTTTCCTGTAATTCTTGCACCTCGATCTCTGCCCGCAGATTAACAGGGCCGATTCTCTCTCGTTCCCTGCCCAATCGCTCTATTTTAGCCTCTATAGAGTCAACATCAGCTATCGCGCTATCAGATTCAATTCCCGATTTTAACAATATTTCTTCAGGGCTATACCCCAATCTCTCCAGTATTCTCTCTTCTAGCGTGGTTATAGAATAATTGACTTGCTCCAGCGTTGCCTCCGCTCGAATACGCTCCTCTCTCTTTGATCCCAGATCCAGATCCATTTCTCTAGCATGTTTATCTGCCTCCAATAACGCCGTTTCGGCAACAGCCAGATTATCAGCCGCTTCTTTTCGTTCCTTCTCCATTTTTTCTGTCGATATTTGCAGCTGTTTTTGCTGGTTTCTAACTTCTTCTGGGCGTTCGTCCAAACGTTTCAATTCTGCAACCCCAGTATTTTTGCGACTTTCCAGGTCACTCATCCGAAGTTCGGCCTTCTTCGTTCTTTCCAACCAAGTCTCCAAGTCATTCCGAATTACGGAAAGTCTAATTTGACGGCTCTTCGACTCTCGATTCATTTCATCATAATGACTTCTTGCAACAGCCTGATTTTCACGACATCCTAAAAGCTCGTCCCTAGCTTTTTGACTTTTAGATTGTAACAACTGCAGGTCCTCAAGAGACTCAATATCGTTTTTAGCCATTTCTTGTTGCCGACATGAATCATTTATATCTTCTACTAATTGCACCCTAGTTTCCGTTAATCTTATTAATTTATTACTTAATTCAGTGTCCGAATGCTTTATGTCTAAAAGATTTTGTCGCGCATTATCAAGCTTCTCAAAAGCATCCTTATAATTTTTTCTGGCCTCCTTTTCTATAGCGTCAAGTTCGTCCAGTTTTGTTGTCTCTAGTTCCAACGCTTTCTCAGCTCGTTTTTTCAATTCGATTGCACGTTCGAGCTCGACTGATAATTCCCTCAAGCGCCTATTCTGATCAATCCTTATACTGGACTGACTTGTTATTTCATTCCTCGAGACAAAACCGTCCCAACGCCACAACCCGCCTTTAATGGATGTTAAACACTGGCCTTGCAACAACGAACTTTGGAGTTTCATAGCAGTCTGTTCACTGTCAACCACTCCTATTTGTTTTAAACGCCGCTCCAGTTCGATTGGAGCACTAACCCATTCGGCCAACGACGGTACACCGTTAGGTAATTTAGGTGCTGTGCCCACTGACAAAATTTTTAACCAAAATCGAGGTAACAGACCACCAGTCTTCGTTTCAACGGGTGCCGTGAGATCATCGCCGAGCGCCGCCGCTAATGCGTCCTCGTATCCTTGCTCCACGTTCACATTATCCAAGATTGGTTCAATTCCATCAGTAGTTTTTTCGGACAACAGTGATCTAATAGATTCCGCCTCAGTATTCAAACCGACCACGTTAGCCGAAATTTCTCGAAGGGTTTGATGCGCCTCTTCGACGCGACGTTCATGGTCGACTTTTTTCTTGCCAGTTGTTTCCAAGTCATTCGTAACTTTCACCGCTATTTCACTAGCTTGCTGAACAGAGTTTTCAAGTGTCTCCATCGACAGTTTTAGGCTGTTAACCGCGTCTGTCTGGTTCAATTCCGCTTCGACATCTTCTAACTGTCGATTAAGACGTTCCTCACGTTCAATAGCTATTCTCACTTGCTGATCCAATGAAGACCGCCTAGCCTCGTTTGAGGCGATAGATTCCATAATTTGGGAAACTTGTGTTTCCAGCTCATGAGTTTGTTTGTTGATATTTTCGAGTGCCGCCATGGCAACTCCTTTGCGTTCACCTTCACCAGCCATATCAATTTTGATATCACTAAGCTCCTTATTTAGCTCACCGACCGCCACGGCAGCTTCATTAGCTAACGCCTGCTCACGCTCTATATCGTTACTTATTTGATCTAAACGATCAGTACATTCAGACCTTGCAGCATCTATCCTTACTAACTCATTTCGTAATTCGTTAAGGGATAAATTTAGCCGCTGAAGAGAGGCAGCATTTTCAGCCTCTTGCTGCCTAAGCTGGGGCATTTTCTCCGCTGCCTCAACTCGGATCCTCGATGCTTTTGCAGCGGCCTCCGTGGCCCCTTGAACTCCTTGATCAGCCTCATGCAACGATAGGGAAGCGGCTTTCTGTTCCAATTTAACAGCTGTCCAACGGACATGAAGTAAAATAGACTCGGATTGACGAATTTGCTCATTGATGGTTCGATAACGTCGAGCTTGCTTCGCTTGATGATTTAAACCTCGCAACTGCCCCTGCACGGAATTTAATATATCTTCTAGTCTTTCCAGGTTAGTCTCTGCACCTTTAAGTCGTAATTCCGCTTCATGCCTTCGCGTATACAGGCCTCGTATGTTGGCGGCTTCCTCTAGTAGGATGCGACGTTCTGAGGGTTTGGCATTGATAAGGGCCCCAACCCTTCCTTGATTTACGATACCAGCCGATCGAGCACCCGTTCCCGCATCTGCAAATAATAATTGCACGTCCCGACTTCGCACATCGCGTCCATTAACTCTATAATTAGACCCTTTTGTTCGCTCTATCCGCCGCGCTACACTTAGTTCTTCTGAGTCATTAAGAGCGGCGGGCGCTTTCCTATCCGAGTTATCTACCACCAGAGTTACTTCAGCAATATTTCTGGCTGGGCGATTCATTGCTCCATTAAAAATAACATCATCCATCTCACCGCCACGCATCTGCTTGGCCGACGTTTCACCCATTACCCATCGTAATGCTTCAACTAAATTGGACTTACCGCAACCGTTGGGGCCAACCACCCCGGTTAGCCCATTTGAGATGTCCAATTCTGTAGGGTCAACAAACGATTTAAAGCCCGTCAGCTTTAGATGATCAAATTGCACGAATTTTTTCCTTCGTCATATCCAAAGATGAAATTATGACAACTTTTCCTATTCTATTTTCTTGTCTAGCCACCTTTCAAATTCTTCAAATTCGAAGGCTTTTATCCTCTCAGTTCCATGCAGGAACGATGGTGTAGTATCAACCCCATATTTTTGGCTGCCCTCCATACGCATGGCAACAATACCATCCAACAATTTGGTGTCCTTCATGCAAGTCTCAGCTCTTAATTTACTAAGACCCGCCAATTGTCCTATTTTAACCAGGGAATTAAAAATATCATCTGATTGGATCCAACGTGATTGTTGCTTCATCAACACACCAACCATGGGTTCATAGAAGTTCGCAGGTACACAGCGCGCCAAAGCCGCCGCT
>CAYFGZ010000110.1:0-11726 GCA_964342575.1 uncultured Nisaea sp.
TTCTCGCGTCCGATGAATCGTCCTGGATGACTGGCGCTGAGTTGGTTATTGATGGAGGCATGACCGCCCAGTAGTAGATATGCCTTAGTGCCTGCTCTACCCTCCCCTAACACGTTATCTTTTATCAGAAATTATACCGTTTTTTATATACAAAGAGGAATATTAGCTTTTGCGCGCCACAATAGGATAAGCGCTTTTCACGTGTAGCACAGGCTGGTATAGAATATTCTCTGATTGTTTCCTTGAGTAAATGCCGCTTTTAGTTTTCAACAGCACAGCTTCCATTTCTGCTATGCTGCCATAGCCAAATTTAGAGATTGGATATTTATCGATCAGATAAAATAGCCCAAGAATTATTGCTGTAGACCATCCTTTTCGATACTCTAAAGTATCAAAAAAATTAGTAATACGGGAAACGAATATGACTGCTTCGATCAATCTTCGGCACGAATACGGAACAAAAAATCCTATCATGCGAGCCTACTTTGAAAATGGCGAACAGCGCGCCATGAAATTAGGTAATCGCGGGCCGATAGAATTTGAATCGGATGGACAACTCTCCGCAGAAATTCGAGCAGCATATTCGGAAATTGGCTTTTATGTCTTTGAAAATGTGTTGGATTCCAATGAATTGGACGACCTCGAAAAAGATCTATTTTCGATCTTAGAGCGCCTTCCTGTAAAAAGGGGTGCTCTCCTGGATAAGAACGGGCAACCTGCTATCGGAGCAAATTGCAAAGCCCCTACATTATTTTGGTCAAAACCTCTTGGCGACCCTTTCGGGGGAACAAAATTGGCAAATGGCAGGCATCCAGTTAAAATGACTGAACCAACGCCATCCGGAGATGCCCCGGACGAGGTGGTGTATCTAATTTTGGGTAGCCTGCAATTCTCAGAGGCCTGCATGCGAACTTATGGCCATCCAGAATTACTGAAAGTTGCTGCAGCGATAAACGGCGAAGATTTTGTACCCTTTACCGAAGCACTATTCATAAAAGAGCCAGGCAGAGGCGCATCTGTCGCATGGCACCGAGATGGGACCACGCACTGGGATAGTTCCGATTTTGATGAAGGAACTCATGGTTTTAATTTTATGGCTCAGCTCTATGGTTGTACGCCAGCCAATGGCGTATGGGTTGTACCCGGCACCCACAAGAAAAGGAAAGTAAACATCGAGAAGATGGTGCAAGAAGCTGGCAGTGAACGGATCCCAGAGGCAGTTCCGATGGTGTGCCGACCGGGCGATGTTGTGATAAGCAATCGCCAAGTTGTCCACGGTTCGTTTGCCAATACAAGCCCTGACTGGAGAGTAACCATTAATCAAGGTTTCCACAGGCGAAAGTCGGTACTTGGCGCGAAAGGCGGCGGCCTTCACGGGGCACCGGCGATCTATGACGAGTCGCGTATTAAGTCGAGATCAGCCGTTATCGGACGGGCTATAGAAGCACGTAAACAACGGTTTCCAGACGAAACACCATACACTTATAAACCGCTCTTAGGATCCGAGATGGATTTAAATTGGAACGAAGAGGCCAAGGCTAATATGCACGATTACAATCTATTAGATTTTAGCATTTAATCCTCCATGCCGAGATTTTCAAATTAGAAGGAAGAATTATGAAGATACATCATGCTCCAAACAGCAGGTCTACTCGCGCTTTATGGTTATTCAACGAACTTGATATTCCCTACGAAATAGAGATTTATCCACTTGGCGATAAAAGTATGAGAACACCAGAATACCTCAAGATACATCCATTAGGTCGCGTCCCTGCGCTGGAGGACGGCGACGTTACTATTTTTGAATCAGGCGCCATTGTTCAATACGTGCTTTCAAAATACGGCGACGGAAAAATGCTCCCAGAGGCTGGGTCGTCAGATTATCCTACCTACCTTCAGTGGCTTCACTATGCAGAAGGCATGATCATGCCGCAAGTAAACATTATTGTGGTAGAAACTTTGTTTCTACCAGAGGAACGCCGAAATCAGACTAATGTAGATAGAGCGATGAAATTGCTGACACGTATGCTAACCGCGGTTGATCTTCATATGAAGGATAGAGAATTTCTAGCTGGAGAGTTTTCTGGCGCTGATATTATGACGGGTCATGCCTGCATAGTTTCTGGGCGGTTGGGTGCCGACATAAGCGATAAACCAAGCGTAAAAGCGTACATCGATCGGCTAGAGGCGAGACCCGCACTGCAAAAGGCCTGGGCGATGAAATAAATATAGACGACGCTAAAGTTCCGGATCTTTTTCCAATGCTACTTTTAAGCGATCTGGGTCTACGGCCACCTCTACCCCGGCGCGCTCTAGTTGGAGCTTTAATGGAATACGAGAATCCAAATTAGCCCAACCGCGATTCAGTGCTTCTGTCATTTCTTCCAAAGCTAAATTAGCTAAACGCATTGGAACTCCTACCTCGCGGCCAAGACTAGTCGCCAGAGATACATCCTTATGCGCCAATTGGAGTGCAAACGCGGGAGGATCGTACTCATCGGGGAGAAACTGATGTGACAATCCATCAAAAGTACGGCGCCGTCCGAGAGCGCCTTGCCTTATTGCTTCCCAAAGTGCTAAGGGTTCCACCCCTGCCTTTACTCCCATAGTGAAAACTTCACCGATTGCGGTTTGTATGGTATAACCAGCACAATTGTGCACTAATTTTGCCACTGAACCTGCACCGACCGGGCCGATGTAAGCAACCTGATCCCCTATAGCTCCCAACACTGATTGATATTTGTCGAATACGTCTTTGTCTCCACCAATCCATAGAGCCAATTTTCCTGATCGAGCACCTGCCGGCCCCCCACTTACCGGTGCATCCAGAAGATGAAACCCTTTTTCTAAAAACTCCTGATGTAATTCTCGAATTACGGTTGGTGAATTAGTGGACAAATCAAATACTGTAGAACCGTTTTGCAAACCCTCTGTTAAACCACCCTGACCGGTGGCAACCGAACGGACCTCTTTGGGGCCGGGTAGGGATAAGAATACGACCTCGCAGAGTTCTGCTAGCTCCTTGGGCGAGTCAGCCCATGTGCCTCGATTAGATAAAAACGGTTGAGCCGCTTCTTTTTGAACATCATGCACCACCAACTCATAACCAGCTTTGGCCAGGTTGGACGCCATCCCGGCCCCCATCGTT
This sequence comes from uncultured Nisaea sp., assembly GCA_964342575.1. GTDB lineage: Bacteria > Pseudomonadota > Alphaproteobacteria > Thalassobaculales > Thalassobaculaceae. The sequence continues at coordinate 3,149 of CAYFGZ010000110.1, forward strand.
CCTAGCCCAATAAAACCGATGCGCATCTTACCTCCCCATCCCTCTCAATTTATTTTTGTTCTCAATTTAACAGCCTATCCCGTTATCTCTAACCCGTTCATTGAATATTCAACCACCAACCAACCTCTTCTTCACCACATAACACTGTGTACCCTCCAGAACGAGCTCGCCTCGCTGATTATGAACCGTGGATTTTATTTTTACGAGTCCCGTGGTCCTCTGGGGAGTCAGCTCCGAGATCACAAGTTCGGGATATACCGTGTCACCTGCATAAACGGGGCCTATAAACTTACACGACTGCTCAACAAACGCTACCAGCGCATCCCCGATAGAGTGCGCGAAACTTCCAGCCCCAGCCGCCGTCTGAATCAACACCTGAAAACCGTGAGCTAATAGATTAGGAAATCCTCTGCTTTTGCAATACTCTATGTCATAATGTATGGGATGATTATCCGCCGAAGCAAGCTGAAATGCGGCAAAATTTGCGTCTGATAGCGTGCGCGATGGTATATAATATCGAGCGCCGATCTCCAGATCCTCAAAATATAAAGAAACTGGAAATTTATGTTTTGCAGGCGAAAACTTTTTACTCATTTTGTAACTCCGGAACCAAAACAATACCCCTCGAAGATAGTCTTTTGATTTCGCTATCGGAATAACCCAATTCCATCAAAATTTCCCTGGTATCACTACCTACACCGGGCGCTACGCCTTCAAGTTCAAGTCCTCCCGGTAGACGAGTAATAGGAATATCTCCTACTTCTGGTTGTAGGATATTTGAATACGCCTCTGTTTTTTTAACATGAACATCTTCAAGCCAGTCACCAAAACTATTTATAGGACTAGCCAAAATCCCGGAATCATTAAAAAGTTTTACCCAATTTTCAGTAGTTTTAAGTTGTAGGCATTGCTGAATTAGATCTCTGATGGCTCCAAGATTTGTAGCTCGTAGTTTGAAGTTGCTGAACCTTTTATCATTAATTAACTGTGGCCTTTCAATAACGTGGCATAAGGCCTCAAAATTCTCTTCTTTAACCAACGTCACCGCGATCCACCCATCGCTAGTCCGGTAGGTACCAGCAGGAGCATTCAGGGCTATAGCCGGGCCCTTATTCAGATAAAAATCCAATATATTCGGCGCCAATAACGCCCCCGCAGACTGAAGCAAACTCAAATCTAAGAACTGCGCTTCATCTACACCACCGAATAGTGCCATTGACACAGCCTGAAAAGTGCAAAGCCCTGTGATAGCATCAACTATGGTTGTCCCCACTCGTTGAGGCATACCATCCTTATCTTTATTGACAGAAATTAGACCCGAAAATGCTTGTATAACAGTATCCGACCCCGGTCTATTGGCATTTTGCCCCGTTTGTCCAAACCCACTTACTGAAGCATATAAAACCTTAGGATTCAGAGCTTTAATCTTTTGAAATCCAATACCTAAACGATCAACAACCCCTGGACGGAAATTTTCTAGCACCACATCACAATCGGTCGCTATTTGCAAAACAATTTCCAAACCCTCAGCATCCTTCAAGTCAATAGCAATGCCCTTTTTACCAAGATTATAGTAGATAGAGTAAGCTGTCTGCTGATCCCATGATTCACCCAACCCCCTCATCCAATCACCGAGTATTGGCTCTACCTTAATTACCGTAGCACCGTATTGGGCAAGTAGTAGTCCACAATATGGTGCTGCCACTCCCTGCCCCAGGTCCAGCACCTTGATTCCAGATAACGGTCTAGGATTCATAAATTGTTTCCTCTGTTTCACAGCAATTTTTTTTTGGAAATAAACTGTCGTACACTACCGGCGAATCTCCTACTCTTTTTTTTAAACGGCAAAAACAGATCCAAGAACAAGCGAGCTTTATTAACAGATGACGGGAAAAGATTTATTAATCCCTAAAGCTCAAAATAGACTATAATCGAACACAATTATCGCACAAGCCAGGATGATTGAGTCTATTTATTGATGAGTAAACCTCTATGAACGAAAATAAAAATCAATTTTTTAAGGAGAAACCCATTAATAATGTTGAGGTGCGATTAGCACATGAGGGTGATGCTGAAAGTTTAGCCAACCTGATTCAAGAGTTGTTAACATTTTATGGAATGCCTCTGCGATACCAGAGATCTTTCATGGCGCATACTATCGAAAATACGGCCTTTGGAAACAATTCCAACCTACAAATATTTTTGGCAATAGAGAAGGAGAACCCATTGGGCTTTCTTGCGTTTTCTCAAACTTTTGCGCTAGCCACTTGCCAAAACAGCATCTTTATTCAGGACTTGTATATACAGCGAAAAACCAGAAATACGGGGATAGGCCGTATTTTAATGAATAAACTTATTCGTTACGGCCTAGAAAAGGGAATTACGCAAATCGATTGGACAGCGGACAAATGGAATAGCAAAGCAATAAGTTTCTATGAACACATTAGCTCCCCACAAAAAAGCGAAAAAGTCTTTTATCGACTCAACAAAGACAGAATTAATTCTTTTCTCAAAAATACAACGGAACACACTGATTTATAATAAAATAATACTCCAAAAAGGATAACAAAATGCCTTATCAAAATCCTCAAGCGCTAGTATCCAGCCAACAATTATCGGAAAGCATCGGAAATCCAAATTTAATAATATTGGACAGCAGTTACCATTTGCCAAATGTTGATCGGAATGCGGTTGAAGAATTTAAAGAAAAGCATATCGAAGGAGCTTTTTTCTTTGATATTGACGTGGTTTGCGATCCAGATAGCGATCTGCCTCACATGCTCCCACCCCCAGAATTGTTTGCCAAGGCAGCCGGTGATTGGGGAATATCCAATAACACGCATGTTGTTGTTTATGATGTTTATGGAATGCAAAGTGCAGCGCGCGCCTGGTGGATGTTTCGTGTTTATGGTCATGACAACGTGTCTGTATTGAATGGAGGGTTGCCGAAATGGGAAAAAGACGGCTATTCTCTGTCCTCTTCATTAAAACCGCCTGTTCCAGCCGAATTTAAACCCAAATACAGACGAGAATTAGTTCGTGATCTAGCCGATATTTTTGATTTAATTGAAACTAATAACGAAAATTTAGTTGATGTGAGATCCTTAGGACGATTCAAGGGTGACGAACCTGAACCACGTGAAGGAATGCGATCCGGGCACATGCCTGGAGCTACAAATTTACCATTCACAGAACTATTGTCTCCAGAAGATAAAACATTTCTACCTGCTGATAAACTAAAGGAAAAACTATATAAAACTATTTCGAACACCCAGAACCCTGTAGTGACTACTTGCGGTTCTGGTGTAACCGCCTGCATCCTGGCACTAGCATTATTTCTAATTGGAAAAGAGGACGTAGCCGTGTACGACGGTTCTTGGAGTGAATGGGGTTCCCTAAGCCATACGCCAATAGTGCAATAAAGTATATCGCATAACCAGATCCAATGAAGAGATGAACTCGATAATGAAAATTGAAACTACAGTGACATATCTGGCTATGAGAACTCCATCATCTCGTTTTATCAAACAAAGTTCTATCTCTCGATTGAATACAGAGATAAAACATTGGGAAAAGCCCAATGTAGAATTTTATCGTTTTCTATACAATAACGTGGGCGGTCCGTGGACTTGGGTTGAGCGCCGCCTCGTGTCCGACCAAAAGTTAATCGATTTGATCAGTCCGAAAAACGTTGAAATTCACCTGTTATATGTGGACGCAAAAATCGCAGGTTTTTCAGAAATCGTCTGGTCATTGGACGAAAAATACTCGGAAATTAAGTATTTTGGGCTAATGCCCGATTTTATAGGGCTTGGCCTAGGTCGTTATTTCCTAACCAATATAATAAATATTGCATGGAAGAAAGCTACAAAAAAAGTGACTGTCAATACATGCGATTTAGATCACCCCAAAGCCGTAGGTTTATACCTATCGTGTGGTTTCCAAGTCGTAAAAAAAGTCACAGAACTACTCCCGAACCCCGCAGAAGCCGGGTTATCAATTCCACAGTCTCACGTAAAGAGGCATGATCCTATTTAACCTCCAGCCCTAGGGTACTATCTACCCAGCTCTAATGGGACAAAATTTGGCTTAGAAACAGCTTGGTCCTATCAGACTTAGGATTGGCGAAGAACTCGTCAGGGGTATTCTGCTCAACAATCTCACCAAAATCCATGAATATAACTCTGTCAGCGACACGGCGCGCAAATCCCATCTCATGGGAAACAACCAGCATTGTCATACCAGTCTCCGCTAATTCTATCATCACGTCCAAAACCTCCGAGATCATTTCTGGATCTAGCGCAGACGTTGGCTCGTCGAACAGCATTATTTGCGGATTCATGCACAAAGAGCGCGCAATAGCTACTCTTTGCTGTTGTCCACCTGATAGCTGGCCGGGATATTTTTCAGCCTGCTCTGGTATCTTCACCCTGGCTAAATATTCCATCGCAATTTCTTGGGCTTCGCTCTTAGTCTTATTTCTAACCCAAACGGGGGCAAGAGTGCAGTTTTCCAATACTGTTAAATGGGGGAAAAGATTGAAAGACTGGAACACCATTCCCACGTCGCTGCGAATAGCGTGAATATTTTTTAAATTGCTATCCAGATTAACCCCATTAACAGTTATATCGCCATTTTGATGCTCTTCTAGTCTATTAATACATCTAATCAAGGTAGACTTGCCAGAACCAGAAGGGCCGCAAATTACTATCCGCTCGCCTTTAAAAATGGATAAATCTATATCCTTTAGCACATGGAAATTCCCAAACCACTTGTTGACTTTGGTCATAGAGATTGCGACTTCATCCGACGCCGCTGACTTCAGTTGCTCTTTACTATTTTCAGTTTCTATGCTCATCACACGCATCCCATAGTATAAGCTGTTAAATATCCAATTTTAGCGGCCATACCCAGCCCCCAGATTTCTTTCTAAATGCTGGCTATATTTAGACATAGCGAAACACCCAATAAAAAATAAGACCGCCGCTGTAAACAACGGTTCATGATGCAGCCCTATCCACCTGGGATCATGGCTCACAGCATTTATCATACCCAAAAGATCGTAGAGACCAATAATACTTACCAGCGTGGTGTCTTTAAAGAGCCCCATAAAATTGCTAACGATATTGGGTATCATGTATTTCAATGCCTGGGGCATAACTATAAATCCCATAGACTGCCAATACGTTAACCCCACGGCCTCGGCGGCCTCATATTGTCCCTTAGGGATTGCCTGCAACCCCCCTCTAACAACCTCAGCCATGTATGCGGCAGCGAATAAACACACTGCCACTATCGCACTAGCCAACTTATTAATATGGAAACCCTCAGGGAGAAAAAGTGGGAACATTGTCGTCGCCATAAATAAAATTGTTATCAAGGGAACTGATCTAAATAATTCTATAAACGCCACGCAAAGAACCCTAATAACCGTCATTTTTGAACGACGTCCGAGGGCCAGTAAAATGCCTGCCGGCAAAGCCGAAGCAATTCCAATACCCGAAATAACCAACGTTAAGAAAAGGCCACCCCATAAGTTATTAGGCATTTTTTTGAAGGTCACATCGTCGATTAAAAAAAATACAATTACAAAAGTTGCAACCGCAAATAGTATAACTGGAAACTTGTGCAAACGCTCATTACGGCCCGCAAATCCAGTCAATTTAATGACCCACTCCGGAAGACCGGTTCTAGTCGTCAAACAAAGGAATGAATGTAAAATAACAAACACGAAACAGGATAAAGAAATGGAAACCATAATTTCCATGAACCAATTGCGCTCACCACCTAGAAACATGTAGCCAGCGAGAAAAGGGTAAATTAGGACGCCACTAAGACCAATATTTACCTTTGATGTAATCCTGGGCAGCCATACCGGTACCATCCAAACGACTAAGATAATTGCAGCCGCATTAACCCTCCACGTTTCCGCATCCGTATATCGGCCATATATAAACCTCGTAAACCAAAACTTCACCCCAGCCCAACACGTGCCGAACTCCGTTGGCGTTATCCTACACTCCTGCCTGCTTGAGGCGTCGAAGATCGCTCTAGTAAAAGCCCATTCGTAAAAATTCACTGCAACAAAAATGATTGCTATAAGGCTAAGTATGGTCAGACAGGAGCTAAGCATACCGTCAAAAAGGTTAAATCTGAGCCAACCAATTACTCCCGTTGTATTCGGAGGTGGGGGTAAATCCGGTTTAGGGACGAACGATACAGTTGTCTGATCTTTGGGAGCAGCATCGGTCATTTATTCATCGCTCCGTTAACTGAATTTTTTTGTTATAGACGTTTAGACATGCAGAAATAGTGAGGCTCACTGTCATATAAAATGCCATTACCATGGCTACTATCTCCACTGCATGACCGGACTGATTCAAGGAGGTCTGCATAAATACGGAGACCAAGTCCGGGAAACCTATCGCTATAGCCAACGAGGAATTTTTGACCACATTCATCCACAAACTAATCATCGGTGGAACAATTGCCCTCATTGCCTGTGGGATTATAACGAGACGCATGATGAAACTCTGTTTTAGGCCCAGCGACGCCGCAGCTTCGGTTTGCCCTTTGTTTACAGACAGTATTCCAGCCCGGACCATCTCCGCAGCATACGCAGAATGATATACCACCAACGCCACCATGACAGCCAACATGGCAGGCAAAACAAAGCCTCCTCCTCTATAGTTAAAACCCTTTAGAACAGGCAGATCCCACTCCAATGGCATGCCACTAAGCAAAAAAACGACAATCGGAAGGCCCAATACGGCTCCCAATGTTGGGAGAAGTGTAGGCACATATTGCCCTGTATCCTGTTGTTTTTTTGTGGCTCTCCTATTGATCCAAACAGCAATCAGGATTCCAACAATCAACGCAACCCCAGTTATCCAGAAAAAATCCTGCGGTTCTGGTTTTGGAATATATAGGCCCCTATTGTTTAAGACCAACCAATCAAAACCGAAAATTTCTATAGATTTCTTAGGACGCGGAAGATTTGCAAACGCCCCAAGATACCAGAATATTATCTGCAAAAGGAGTGGCGTATTTCTAAGAACCTCGACATACCAAGATGCTATTTGCGCAACCAGCCAATTTCTCGTCAATCTCAAAATCCCAACAAAAAATCCTAATAAAGTTGCTAAAATGATTGAGAAGGCTGAAAGAATTAGTGTATTTATTATCCCGACCCAATAAACCATAAAATATGAGTCACTTGGCTTGTAATCTAGCGGTGTCCACGCAATCGCAAAACCAGCGGAATTTTTTAGAAAATCGAACCCCACCGCCATTTTACGGGTAGCCATATTCATTTGGGTATTCTCAATAAGGGAAAAAACGGCCCATATAAACAAACCAAAAACTATTACCTGATAGAATACCGAACGATAACGCTCATCGTTAATGATTGCGTTAATGCCTTCAGCGCTCTTTGATTTATCCTCGAACATCTACAGCGCCTCACAACGATTGGGCCACTTTACAAGTATTCGATACTATTTCCCTAAAAAGAGAAATTAGATCAAGAGAAAAATAGATTACCCGGCCGACAGCCAGCCGACCGGGTAACTACTCTATTAACGGAATGGCGGAGAATACATTAGCCCGCCACGCGTCCAAAGATCGTTCGCTGACCCTTTCCGCGCAATGCCGATCCCTTCTTTACCAAAACCCATGTACTTGGCATAGATTTCGCCGTAGTTACCGACACCTTTGATAATGTTATAGGCCCAATCCTTACCGAGACCCAGCCCCTTGTTCATTTCCTTCTCTACACCCATAAAACGGGCTACTTCAGGATTAGGAGGATTCTTTCTCATTTCATCAACATTTGCCTGTGTAATTCCCAGTTCCTCTGCTGAAATAAGCGCAAAAACCGTCCAACGAACAATGTCAAACCACTGATCATCACCCTTACGAACTGCTGGAGCTAGTGGTTCTTTCGATATCGTCTCAGGAAGTATAACGTGAGCATTTTTGTCTGGAAATCCGGCCAAATTAGATGCCAATCCGGATTTATCATTTGTCAACGCATCACAGTTTCCTTTTAAATAACTTTCATTACGAACGTTATTGTCCGAGAAAACAACCGGTTGAATATCCAGTTTATTCATGCGGCTAAAGTCTGTGAGGTTCAGCTCCGTAGTCGTACCAGTAGCCACACAAACAGTTGCCCCTTTTAATTCCATTGCACTTTTAATTCCGGAATCTTTCCTAACCATGAAACCCTGACCATCATAGAAGTTCACGGCCGTAAAGTTCAATCCCAGTTGAGTGTCGCGAAAGATTGTCCAGGTAGCTGTCCTAGACAACATGTCTGATTCACCATTCGCCAACGCGGTAAAGCGAACCGTTGATGAAACGGACTGAAATTCTACTTTCTGAGGATCACCAAAGATAGCAGCAGCTACAGCTCGACATACAGACACATCACTACCTACCCAAGTACCATCCGCTTTAAGGTTATAAAAACCAGGTGCAGGTTGGCCAACCTGACAACGTAGATGGCCACGTTTCTTAACCATTTCTAGCGTACTTTCCGCCATGGCTGGCCCTGCCGTAAGTGAGAAAGCCGCCA
>CAYFGZ010000111.1:0-11404 GCA_964342575.1 uncultured Nisaea sp.
TTTGTCAAATAAAAAAGGCTACTATTTTCTTGGTTTAGATACCGCAAAGAACCTAAGCACTGCTACCATAATTAGTAGCCAAAATATTAAACCAACTATAACTAATGGACTCATTACTTACCTTCCAATTCATCGATTATTTCAATGAGTTCATCTACCTTATCTTCAAGCTTTCTAAACCTTGACTCGATAGCGTCCAACACCTCTTGCCATGACCTCAATTCTGTACGGGGTATATCGTTATCACTCATTGCTTTTACTAATCTATTGGCTGACGGCGTAAGCGTTTCTCTAAGATGCGCTTATACTTCTTAGCTTTAGCGGCTGAATTACCTCCACGGTGAAACTGCCCGTCCTCTTGCTTTGAACCTTTCATTATTCTCTTCATCATGCTTAACTATAGCACAAGTTAAAACCTTTGTCAACTAATTATATCAACTAATATTCGATAGTATTGAAACCGTTACAAGTGCCATTGGCATAATTATAAAGCCCACGACATTGAATATAAACTGGGGTCTGCGGTTAGGTTTACCTTCTTCGTAGTATACTCCTCCCATCTCTTCCCACCATAGGTACAGGCGGGTACTCCACTTAGTTTTTTTATTTTTCATTATTTATCGTGTCAGCAATAAGCTCATTAATTCTCGTAAGGTTACGCTCTACTAGCCTTGCTTGAATACTGGCTTCAAGCTCATCAAAGGGCTTACCGATCTTAGTTATCTGACCTATTGCGTTTAGGGCCAGTGCTGTATTAGCTTCTATGCGAGCTAGGAGTGCGTGTGTATCGGTTGATATTCTCATAGTCCTTAGATTCGTGATTCGTTTGAGCAGAGCTTGTCGGCTGATCTTCTGGCCTCGTCCTCTGCTCTATGCCATTCGGCTTCCTGATCCAGTTCTTCCTGCTCTATCATTTCGATAATGTCAGTCTCGTGAATAAGGTGGCCTCCTGCATCCTCGTAATACTCACTCGCTGGGTGAGAGGTAATGTGGTTGGCTTCGATATAATCTTTAATTTTTTCTTCCATCATGATCTTACTATAGCACAGTCTAAAACCTTTGTCAAATAAAAAAGGTATTTATTTTAACTAGGGTGGGTAAGGGTGGTAACGGTAATATCATTAACGTGCTGGCGATCCCAATCATCGAACCCATCCATTAGATTATCGACCTTAACATCAGCATCATCACGGGTGTCGAATGGGCCGTATACGGTGGCCCCGCAATTATCCCAACTCACTACTACAACTAGTTTATCTCCTTGTTTCATCATGCCCTATTATATCACAGTCTAAAACCTTTGTCAACTAAAAAGAACTACTATATTCAATATCTGGGAACTCAATACGATGCCTCAACTCATCTTGGCCTCTCATCGCATGAAGCGAGCTTTCGCCTCCTATATGAAACTCGATACGCTCATCATCCGAGAACTCCCTGTACTCTTTCCAATCGTAAATCGTAAAGAATGAGCCATCGCTGGTCAGCATATCCCATTCAACTGTTGTCTTATCACCACCTCCACGCCAGCACGGTTCACCGCACACTGCTTTAATCTGATTTACAGACGCTAATATCGTCTGCCCGTGAAAACTTGTACTAATGAACGGAGTATTTTTTGCTTGTTTCATCATGCTTTAATATAGCACACCCTAAAACCTTTGTCAAATAAAAAGAGCATTTATTTTATGCGTTATTTAACTTGACAAAGGATATAACCTGTGTTATATTAAGAGGGCGGTTAGTGAGATGGGTTGCCATTGGGTACGCTGGCCTAGAGTTCCGCTTAAAGGTTAAAAAAAGCGGCTACCACGATTAGGAAAACACCTACTCCTTCTCAGCCTAGAACCCCCTCTTGATTGAGAAGTCGAATGCAGGTGAAACTACTCCCTACCTATGAAATCGTGGTAGCCAAAGTGATCCTACTCGTACCAAGTAACCTTGGCAAGTGGGAATTTTTCAAGCACCTTAGCTACGAAAGCTTCTGCTGATCTGCGCTTGTAGCCAAATGGTCTAATTCTAGTCTCAAGGCCCGGTAATGTGTACTCTATTTCAATCATGCCTTACTATAACACAGGTTAAAACATTTGTCAACTAAAAAGATATACTATTTAAATCATAACTGCGTAACCCTCGATGGCATCCTCTTCTCGGTCGCGTACGCCTTCGGTATAAGCGTTGGCCCAAGTCTCCCAATTATCCCCATCGTCTACGATGCCGATATTGGTTGGCATATTCACCCCGTTCTCCGCATCGAGTGCGTAGTATCCGATGTCGTAAGCGACTTGGGCGATGGTGTTTTCGGTGACGTTGCCATCCTTATCGACAACTTCCTCATACTTCTTTCTTAGGGTTTCGTTCATCATACCTAACTATATCACAGTATAAAACCTTTGTCAACTAAAAAAGGTATTTAAATTGATGCTATCCCCATTAGTCTCCTCCTTTCGGATTGTAGGCGTGGTCTGACGCCTCGTTGTTCGGTCTTTCGACCTACACTAATGGCTGTCCGTAGCAGGACTCGAACCTGCGACCTCCCCTTATACCATTAACAATGACTAGTTGCTTAAAGCGATACCAGCGAGTAGTCACTCTCTACTGGCTCTACTTCTAGGCGGGTTGCTCTGCCAACTGAGCTATACGGACATCAATTTAATTCTCACTGATGACTCACTCCCATATAGGGTTAACGAGGAGTAATTACTTCCTCCATCGAACCGCTTGCAATCGGTTTCAACTTCACCCTATAGGGGAGTGAATCATCAGTAATTTACGGGATAAGCTACTTACTTTTACTTCACCTCCCGTGATTAAATATAGCACACCCTAAAACCTTTGTCAACTAAAAAGATATATTTTTATTTTTTATTTTTTTCCTTGACATAATAAATAGTTATGCTATATTAGCACTGTTCGACAAATAGCCACGGTTGATGTAACCGATTGAACGATGTGCAAAATGCTCAATTCCTCAAAGGAGGTGGGATTAAAACTTTCCCTATTCGGTAACCCCTAAAAAAACCTGCGCTACCGAAGAGCGGATAAAGGGGTCGGCTTAAACCATAAATCCCTCTCTATGCGAGCGGATGCCGCCTCAAAGGTAGACAAAGAGAAATAGCCTAGCTCACTCACATAGCCGTCCACAAGGCCAAAAAAGGTATCCTCACCATCAAACTCAGTTGCATACCAAGTGTAATTCCCAAAAGGGGTAAAGTACTTTACTATCGCCACTGGATCTTCCTCATGCTCAGTTGATCCAAGCTTAGGTAATTTACGTCGTAACTCTTTAGTTAATAATTTCATAATTAGTCTTAGTATAGCGGTACAACTAAAAGCTTACCTTGCCCCTGCACTTAGCCTTACTCCTAGCCTTACGCTTATCTGTAATCCTACGGGTTCCGCTTACCATAAGCCAAGCGATAAACTTATCCCCACGCTTAACTCTGGCATGGGACACTGACTTTCTTTTTTTCGTTTTCATCATACCTAACTATAGCACATCCTAAAACCTTTGTCAAATAAAAAGACATACTTTATTGGTGATGTCTTTTAAGGCATATCCTGCGCCACTTCCTACGGGTAGTAGCAACATCCATGTCACAACTCTGTAGCAGACGCTTCCAACTCTCCCAGTTAGGTCTAGGCACGGGAGTCTCCTCCCATGCCCTTTTGCGTTCTTCGGGTGTAGTCACTTTCATATTAATCTATTTCGTTACTGTAAGGACGCTTAGCGTCAACTACGTTCTTCCAACCATGACAATCCGCAACAAAGCCTTCGGACTCCAGAAACCCAACGTGCGAGCGAGCTTGCTCAACTGAGGTATCCATCGCATCAGCCAACTCATCAAAGTTCTCCCTACCGTTCAACACGATAGGACACTCGGACGAGAAGATATACCTATTAAACGCCGCTCCTGCCCAATCAAGTCTACATCCCGTAAAGTCCCTAGGCACTCTCTGCTTACCCATAGCCGTCTGTACGCACTCTTTAAGCCTAATGAACGAAGGACGAACCCCAAAATCTTCGGCGACTCTCCTACGGATCTCTGCTCCCTCCTTCAACTCGGCTGGGGTTGCCAGCCTTCCTTTATTTTTCTCTTTTTGCATCATGTAGGTACATTAGCACAATAAAAAGATCTTTGCAAGTTTTATTTTCAATTATTTACAAATAAAAAAAGGGAGGCTTTCGCCCCCCTTTATTGTTATTTTTTGTTAATCTCGTCGTAGACAAGAATAGCCAGCAGTATTAATGCAAGTATTGTCATAAATAATTTAAACTACTACCACCTCTACACGATCTTCCATTTCAGGAAAATCGCCCTTAATCTTTCCTGCAAGATAAGCTCTAGCTCTCTCCTTACCTACGTTGATCCACTCCCGTGAGTCAACAGGGCGGCCATTCACCTTAGGCAAGAAGTGTTCTTGGTGGAATCCAATCCCGGTTATCCCGTTAACTCGCTCCCTTGTGGTAGGGGTATTCCATCCTGCCAGCGTAGCAAACACTTCGCCATTTTCACGTTTGATAATCTTGTTACCAAACAGCCATACGCTTTCACCGTCCGTGTAAGTGTTATCCACTCTTAACTCTCTGCCCGACTCAAATGCGGATTTAATTCGTTGTGTTATTTTTCTCATGCTTTACTATATCACAGGTTAAAACCTTTGTCAACTAAAAAGATGTAACTTCATCAATATAATTAACATTAAAATCATTATCTTCGAGTAGCTTTCTATCAGAGTAGTTCCTGACTATCTCTTCTGCTTCTTCTTTGTCCTTTGCTTCTACTTCGTAGCAATTCATTATGCTAACGCCAACGTAGTATTTTTTCTTCTTACTCATCTCCTTATCTTCCCAATCTATTGAATGAGCATAAACAAGTAACCCTTCCAAAGCCTGTGAAGGATCTGTAAGCTTTAATACAATATTGCACCCTTCATCTATAAGCTCCTCATTCTCAGAATTATCATAATCAAGTACCGCCTCTAAGGTTGGCGTATCTCTAACTATAACTGCTCTGTGATGCTGAAAAGAACGCTTACGAATTGCTCCAACGTCTCTAACCTTTAATGGATATACGAGAGTAGCTTCGTCGTAAGCTCTTGTGCAGGACTTCCTTATCTGTCTATACTTATTAGTGTTTTTCATCGTGCTTTACTATAACACAGGTTAAAACCTTTGTCAACTAAAAAGGCTACTAATATTGATCTCCTTCCCTAGCGTATACTTCAACTCGCCTCTGAATTTCATCAAAGATTAAGTTAATAGTCTTCCGGCTAGTCTCCGTTCCGTAGTACCCACTCCCATGCGTTCCTTCTTTGATTCTATTAACCCTCAGAGCCACTAACTTAAGTAACTCTTCACTGGTACAGGTTTCAAAAAAATCAGTATAAACATCCCAATTCCATTCAACTCCATAAAGATCATTATCGGGTTTAGTAACAGGCTCTTCCTTATTCTTAGGAGCAGAGCAGAGCCGAGTAGACGCATACTCGCTTATATAAGGATTCATCCACTCCTTAACAAAATAATTAAGGGATCTTGTTCCTATAACTCCTTCATTAATAGGATGCCTACCTTTTCTATCATACCTATATTGGATAGAAATGGAATTAGGTTTACCTGTCGCTTCCTCCACTGCCTTAATCGCATCCTCACCTACCCAATTCTGCTGAAGATAATGTTGGCGAAATCTTCCAACTTTACTGCAAACGCCATCAATTACTTCAGATGGGACGTTGCTCTCAATAAACTCTTTAATTGTTTCTATATTCATCATGCTTTTAATATAACACAGGTTAAAACCTTTGTCAAGTTATTTTATATAAGTTTTTTTAAGCTATCGCCTTCCTTCCTAACCCTTCCATATTTAGCTCTGGCCGCATCTCCTTAATCATTGCAAGCTCACAGGCATGGGCTTCTTTCTTGCCTCGTATGATAGTCACTACTTCCCGTGTAAAGGCATCTGGCCCCGACTCTCTGATAGCATCAGCTATACGAGTAACCTTACCGTACTGAAGTGCATTCCGTGTATGGGCCTTGAACCTATTCTTCACTGAACGAGTGAATGCCCTGCCTTCCGCTACTACCACACCTATATACTGATCTCCTGTAGTATTGCAGGTAAGTTTATAAATCACATAGTTCCTATCGGAGCGTTTCTTGCGTGGTTTGTTTTTCATCATGCCTACAGTATACACAATAAAAGAACTTTGTCAAATAAAAAGATTGAACGACGTTCAAAAAAAATAGGGTCGGGAGAAACTCTTATATGCTGACTGTACGCCAACTAGTAACTCCCGACCCCGGTATGATGAAAAAAGCTTGTAACAGTAACCAACCAAAGTTTTCGAGAATTTAAGATCCTGTTGTGGATCGCTCTATCACTTTGTAACTCCCTTGGTAGAGAGTGGTTACTGTTAAAATTATCTCCAATCGCCTATATGAACCACGTACTTATTCATATCAGGTGCTTCAATCTCAAAGGAAAGCTTCTCCATCTTCAGCCAGTAGATTAACTTAACCAACTGCTCTGTCTCGTATAATGTAATTGTGTCTCCCATCATGCTTTTACTATATCACAGGTTAAAACCTTTGTCAAATAAAAAGTGTTGGATTTTTGATAACGTGGATTTACCATTTATGGTGGGCTTACCATCGTTACTCTCAGACTCGCTGGTTTTCAACAGCAAGAGGTTATTTCTGCGTTTAGAAATTACCCAACTACCTTTGTACAAAATGTTAACAATAATCATTATGAGTAAATATATCTTTCCATAGTTTTACAACTTCCTTATCACTCATCTTATTATAAACGAAATCTAACAGGAGATCGACTATCTCACCTTCATGCATAGTGCGAGCTTCCCTTTGAGCTAATTCAAAACGCTTATTCTTTAACTCAATCATCTCTTCTTCTTTCATAACTTCTAACGATACTTACTGTTAAACTGTAACTCCCAACCCTTCGGGCTAACTCCCGTGACCGCAAACTCCCTGTCATCCGCACTAAGCGACCTTAGCGCATCTTGAGCTAAAGCCCCTTGGTTGTACCGAAACAACTCCTGCGCTGGAATAGCGACGCTATACTCCTCTCCCGTAACGACACACGGCCCCGTAAAAGTGTAAACGTGTGGGTCGTAGGACTCTTCGTATTTGCAGTTTTGTAGGTATGCCATAATTATTCGTAGCTGTAAGGGATGCTGTCATCTGAATAAACTTCAGATAGTTGTTTTGCGATTAGTGCGACCCTCTCGGTTTCATTCGCATCATCATTCAATATCTCCCATAGCTCTCGTGGATCTGACTCCCCGAAAACTTCCCGTGGGTCTTGTTGTATCAATTCTTTATTTTTCATCATGCCTTACTATAACACAGGAATTATTCTTTGTCAATTAAAATATATAACTTTTTTAATAACCTTCTGTACCGAGCATCCAGTACTATAACTACCCCTAAGATAAGAATGTTCAGCACCTTGATAGGCAGGAGTTCCATGCCTTTTTCGGAATCAACTAAATACAGCATAACCCACGCAAATGTGCCTACCAGCACTGCCCATAGCAATAACTCCTTTATTCTATACAGTCTGCAAAGCCTACTATGTAGGCGAGTAGACTCGCTAAATTGGTATTCGGTTTTCTTCATCTCTTCGATCTGCTGGTGTAATATTCGTTAAGCTCCTTCTGGGTTTCGGTAAATGAATCCCATGACTTACTCAGGTGGGCTGAGGTAACTCGCTCGTTATGCTCATCTTCACCTGCGTAGAGCGGGATGGCGCAAGTCTTCCCGTCTTCGTCACATGGCCTGTAGTTATCCACATGATCCCATAAGTCTACGTTTGGTATCCACCAAAGGTTAGTCTTTCGGGTCTGCTCTAGGTAGGCATCTGAGCCAGTCTTGGTGTCCTTAGAGTCGAAGCCTAAGCCGTAAATTCTTGCCAGCCTTCCCATAGCCTCAAATGGGTTTCGGCCAGTGCAGTAGCCCATACAACTCGTAGCGAAGTACGTGCCTTTCTGGGATGTTAAATATAAGTCTAAGTTTTTCATCATGCTATTACTATATCACAGGTTAAATCCTTTGTCAAGTTATTTATGTAAGTTTATATTACGTGGCCCTCATAGAGATAAAGATCGTCTGGGAAATCACCTCCGCACGTTACCCATGTAATCCCGGTAACCCTGTAATCGTACTGTTCGCACTCACCGAATACGTCATAGTCCTCATACCAAGGTGCAGGGTATTCGCCTCCTACCTCTGGCTTCAGTTCGGCTACAATCCCTGAGAACTCTTCGCCCTTCCATATGAAGCGTATTCGCTGGCCTACGCTTACTGCTGTACTGCACTGTTGTTTCATCATATTATACTATAACACAGGTCAAAACCTTTGTCAAGTTATTTATTTATTTTTTATTGAGTTCGTCATAAATCAAAATCGCCAGTAAAAGAAGGGCTAATATTGTCATGCCCTAATATAGCACATAAAAAACCTTTGTCAAGTAAATTATATATTTAATTTTTTTAATTTTTATACGATATTTTGCTTGACAAAGGACATAACCTGTGTTATACTATACACGGAACCTTGATGCACTAACGGTAATATGCGATTGGTGAAACTTCGTCCTTAAATGGCCTTATACTATTCGACGGAGCCTGAAAAACCGTGGGTGCGGTGAATCTTACCCATTCGGCGTACCCAAAAAACCCTGAGGCGCACTATTCGGCGTAGAAAAAACCACCGATAGGCCGCATAAACCTCCATATCCCTTTTTTATAATCCAACAACTCTATCAAGCTAAGCCCCATCAAGCTCAAAAAAGTGCCTCAAAAAAATGTGTGCCGTCCCTAGCTTTGCCAAATTTTCGAGATTATTTTAAAAATTAAAAATTAAATATTATATAAAAGTTAATGTAAATGTGAACATGAATGTGTGTATACAGATAGGGATAAGGATAGGAATAGATCTATAGATAAGTATAGGTCTTAATTGTTCTATTCTATTATAGAGATAACGTGGCGCAACGGGTTGAGTCTTAAGATTGCTCTGCCGCTTCCTCCATCTCTTGAGCTAAGTCTTCGTCCACCGCACTCCAGTCAAAGTTATCTGCAACTTCAGAACTCTTACTATCCCAATCAGCCTGTGACACTGGCGCACCTATATCATCCCTCGTCCACACCTTACCTATTATATGCTCGTCAGGCTCAAGATCAGATAAGCTATCTATAAATTCATCAACAGTCATCTTTATCTAAATTCAAATATACAGAAAGGCTGTACCTCAGTGCAAAAACTGCTAAGGACAACCATAACCCAGTACATATAAATGTAATAAGCATGAGCAGACCCTAGCCCACTATTGAACGTCGTGCAAATACGCTTTAAGCGATAAGTAAAACGTCCCGCTTAACCAGCATCTCCCACGCTATAGACACTGCATCAACTTGGTCATCATGCCTAGCCTCAGGAAACAACTCAAGCTCATTAAGAAAATCCTTATTCCAATCCCCTCTCACCACACAAACCTTACCAGCCTCTATTAAGTTCAACCAAGGTTGCGCTCTCAGAAGCTTACCTCCCCTTGGAGGGTTCTTCTTCACCACACTAACCTGTCCAAGCAACTCCTGTTTAACATCAGAGTACACAGCATCAAATCCTGACACACCCTCAACGCCTATACGGAAAACACGGTCATTGTCTCTATCGATTAAACTCTGGGTAATAATCATATTACGCATCTGCGCCCACGCTTTTTGACCCCTCCTAGAATTAATAATATAAAACCTACCATTCTTATCCCTAGCGCAAAGGACACCAGCGGTAAAGTCTGCTTGCTGTCCCTCAGTAATAGCCAAGTCCCATCCTCTAACCCACTCCACATCTCTAGGAACTTCATCCTTTGTTATAAAAACTAAATTAGATATATCGCATTGCTCGCCGCTAGCGGTCTGAGGTCTACCCATATACTGAGACTCCCACTCATAAGAAGGCATCATAGCCTTCACACCTTCAAGAAATTTTAAAGGCCGTTGCTCAGGGAATAAAGCCTCTCCCGGTTCCCGTCCAAGTACATCCCCCTCTTCTGCAATAGCCGCCAAGTTTGTCTGCTGAAATAACAACTCCTCATGCCCAGCATCAATAAGCTTCCTCTGTCCTTCCTCAGAAATTAACCCCCCAATAAGATCGTCAGGATGCCACCTCGTAGCTATAATGAATATCTTTCCATCGGCACTCATACGAGTAAGGCAGTCAGCATGAAACCACTGATTAATTTTTCTTCTCTGCGAAGGAGACTCTGCCTCCGCTCTTCCAGAATGCGGATCATCAATTATCAGCCAATCGACCCTCCTACCAGTAAGCTTTGAACCAGCCGACCTAGCTTGAATATTAGAATTATTAGTAAACAATACATCCCCTGCCCTATCTCGACCCTTAACAGGTCTTATGTCTGGAAAAATCAACTGATATCTAGGACTCTCCATAACCCTCCTAGCCTCGTCAATAAACTCTGTAAGCAAAGAATGAGAAAACCCTGTAAGCGCAATATTAATTCCCGGCTCTGCCCCAATAAGCCATGCGGCTACCCTAACAGAAAGCATCCTACTCTTTCCATGCTGAGGAGGAACCGAAACGACCTGATACTTACCTATCTTACCCTCCCAGCACTTCTGAGCTACGTCAGCCAGATAAGTATGCAAAGCCCCTAAAGAATAAACCTGACCCTCTACCTGAGGCCACATAAAATGAAGGAACGAAAGTAAGTCTTTCCTAGATGCCCCCACAAGTACTTCAAGAACAGCCTCATGCTCGTCTTTAGAAAAGTTAGAAGTTGATTCCTTAGTGTTTGTCTTCGCCATTATAAAATTTAGACATCAACTTATCCATATCAGCTTCTAACATTCCTATCTTCAAGTCCTGCCTAACGTCGGAAGGGAGGCTTCCGCTTCCCCACTTCCCTGCGGGCCAATCAGAGACAAAGATTGCGTGTTTATCTACATCCTTCGCCATCATTTGAATTTGAAAGTCATTGTGTTGCACTTGCGACTGTAATTTTGAAGCCCACCATACTATTCCACCTGCTTGAACAGCTAAACCAACGCATAGAGAAATTAAATATTTACTGTCCACTCTCCTCCTCCTCTGGAACATCTATCACCGTAGTCCTATCATTGACATTCTTATCTGGCAACAAAGAAGGGTTACGGGTTATAATAGCCTTCAATGCCTCCATCTTTTCTGTATCAGTCAATGTAGCCTCACTAACACCAGCTACTATAAGAGGTGTACCATCACTCCCTACTTGAACAGTGTCCCTACGAGCATAATCATTAGGTCTACGCCTCTCCAACCACCAAGCCGCCGCTTGCCAATTACCCTTTCCTGCGGCCTTTTGGATGCACATCACA
>CAYFGZ010000112.1:0-11283 GCA_964342575.1 uncultured Nisaea sp.
TTCAAACCGCGTTGGCCGAGGCGTTCGGCCAGTCGGTTGCGTGGTTGATGCACGGCATCGAAAAAACCACACCGGAAGAGGACGAACTCGCCAAGTTAATCGGGACGTTGTCACCTCGACACCAACTGTTGATCCGCGACATGATTGATGAACTGCGCGGCTCCAAACCAAAAACCAACGGCGCTTAGTACAATTGCACCATTGACTCTAACCGACACATTCGAGACGTTTTCCCCATGTTGACACGACTAGAACAATCCATCGCCTTCGCCACCTACGAGTTGTTCCACAAACTCGAAACGAAGACACCGCCAGACGCATTCATCAAAGACGGCGTCGACACGCCCGATCGCCGCATATTTGTCTCGGACTCGGTCAAACGGCACAAATCGTGGCTGCTGAAGTTGACCATGCAGCGGCAGATGGCTCCTAAACTGGTTGGACTTCGCATGTATGGCGATCAACCGCAGTGGATGACCGTCGTCAACGATGATGGCCTATGGATGGGTGTCGCGATCACGAACGAGACCATTCGCGCGTCCTACATCACACACGTTCAACCATTTTTATGGATGGACACGATTAAAACCAGCATTGCACGCGGTAGTCATATCGACATCACCAACGAGCTGTCTGAACCGTCGACCTTGTTTCTGCAAAATTGCATCGCCGAATCGAATGCGTTGCGGAAGAATTCACCAAAGCCATCGCGACGACTAGGCGGATTCGATTGGTTGTACTTCGATGAAAGCAACAAGAGACAATCGCCGCCGTGGGATACCCACGCGCGCGATCTGGCGTGGTTGCAAACCAAAGCACCGTCGTTTTTTCTACATGAACGTTTTGGCGTCGCGGTCTGGGGTCACTTCACTCCGCATCTCCTAATTCGGCACCATCAGACTATTTTTCTCTGGAAAATTCCGACCGAGTTTCGACAGATGATGATCGAAAGTGCCAAAGAGCGTGACATCTTTGTGCCGACGCGTGTCCTACCTCAACGGGCAGAAAAAGCGAATAAAGTTCTACATATTGTAGACAATTAAAACAGCATCGGGTTATCGTGTTCTCTTCTATTGGGAGAACCGTATGCTACGAAAATTCTTCACGCGACTCGTCCACCGCCTGAAAAAAACCCCTGATCCGTTACCGATTCGCATCGAGCGTGTCGAATGACGACGATGCTCGAACAAATCCGCACCACCAAGGACGACATCCCGAATCGGTTCCTGGTGTATGGTCCTGCCGGTATCGGCAAAACGACGTTAGCCATGCAAGTCAAAGACTCCTTGGTGGTCGATACCGAGGGCGGCGCGCATCATCAGGACGGTCGTCGGGTCCGAATTCAAACACTCGACGATCTGTATCAACTGATCGAAGAACTGCTCACCGACAAAAAAACACCGCTGAGTCTTTTTTGCATCGACACGTTCGACTGGTTGCAGGAAATGATTTTTGACCATGTCGCCGCGCCCACCAAATACGAGAAGATGCAAGACATCCCGCATGGAAAAGGGTTCCCGATGGCCGGCATGGAAACGCGCGTGCTGTTGTCCAAATTGCGCGACCTTCAGCAAAAACGGAAGTGTGGTGTGTTGTTACTGGCACACTCGACCATCCGCAAGATGGACGACAACGTGGATCTCATCGAACACGACATGCACACGTTGAAGTTGCAAGGCACACAGGTTGCCCCGTTGGTCTCCGAGTGGAGCGACTACGTGTTTTTTGCTCAATTCGATAACACCTTCTACGACAAGGACGGAAAAACACGCGGGTCCCTGGGCGAACGCCGTCTGTTCACGAAATCATCCACACACTATATGGCGAAACAACGGCGCAAACTCCCCGACAAAATCGAGCTGTCGTTCGCCGCCATCCAACAAGCGATCAAGGAATCAACCACATGATCAAAGGAATCACGACAGATGACGACCTTATTCCCTGGGACGATCCAGACGATGACATAGCGCTTCAATCAAGCCCCGCGTTTGTGCTGGGCGAACAGGATCTATTGATTGTCGATGCGAAGAAATACAAGAACGCTAAAAAGAACCACATCGTCAGCTTGAACGTCAAATCCGTGACACATTCGGACTCACCTGTGGGTGTCGTTTTTTTTATGGTGATGGATGCGGAAGGCGTTCGTCAGGTCGACAATATCATCACGGTCAAGACCATCGGCACTTATGTCGGTGCTGACAAAACGCCGCATATCGATAACGAGTTTGCGCTTCAACTAATCGACAAACGCTTTCACGCGACGGTAGCCAAGGACGGAGATTTTCTGAAGCTCTCCAAGATCGAGGCCATCGACACCCCATCCAAACCTACGCCAGAACCAGAAGCGGACCTTCTGGACGATGACGTTCCCTTCTAATGGATCTAGCCGGATACATCGACGACAACCCGCCGCCGGCGGAACCGCGCCGCGACTATCTGGGCGTATCGTCCCTCGGACACGAGTGCTTCAGCTGGGTGTTCCTCACCTGGCGGTGGTGTCTGTTGAACAGCAGTTCACCGAAAACCATGCGTATTCTGAACGACGGCACTCACATTGAAGAACGCACACTCGAACGCTTGGCCATGCTGCCGCACGTCAAGCTCGAAGGGTCACAAATCGGTGGTGAACAATTCGGCGGACATGTGAAGTGGCACGTCGACAACATCATTTCCGGACTGCCCGACACGAACGGTCGCTTCGTGCTGGAAATCAAGTCGGCCAACCAAGCCCGATTCCGTGAGTGTGAACGAAAAGGTCTGCAAGGGTGGGATGTGGCCTATTTTGCACAGGTCCAATACTACATCGGCGCATTGCGGGAACTCGGCAACGACGACATCGAATCCGCGATCCTGCTCGTATATAACAAGAACACCTCGGAATTCTATTCCGAAACGATCGATTTTATCCCTGCCGTGTACGAGTCCTATAAGGAACGCGCCGAAAACCTGGTGTACTTGAACCCCGTCGAGACCGATGAACTGACGCGCGCCTACACCCGCTCGTTCTACAAAGCGAAAAACTACATGCACGCGGACGACTACGGGGTGTACTTCAACGACTTCACACCACGCGAACCGAATTGTCGTAACTGCGTATTTGCGAAACCCCGACCGGACCTCGACGGTAACCGCTGGCACTGCTCATTGAAAAAGAAGCACCTGGACTATCAGGCGCAGTTGGCTGGTTGCACGTCGCATCTATTCATTCCCTTGTTAGTACCAGGCAAGGTGATCGACATGCAACACGACGCGATCACCTATAAGAACAACAACGGCGACACGTTCGTGAACTCAGCGATCGAGGGCGATCGACACTACACGTCGGGTGAACTCGCCTTTCTAACACGTCACGAATTTGACTTCGACAAAACCGATTCGACAGTGAAATCACTGCGTTCCGAGTTCGGACCGACACGCATACACATAGAGACCGTCAGCGATGATTGAAGTGATCCACTTCCTGTTATTCGGTTTGGTTGCTGCACTTCATCCACATTGCATCATGCTGTCGCCATTGATCGGGGTCGCGTGTTTCTTAGTGATGGAGTCCCGGCCAGACAATCGTTGTTCCTGTTGTGTGGGTTCCTCTAATTCCCACTCAAATGGACCGACGATTTGCTACAGACGGGTCGCCTCACCGTTCTGGCGCAACGAGGCATTAAGGAAGGACACAAACCAATGAGTGATTATAAAACAGAAGGGTTCATGTCTTATCGAGACGTCGGTGAATTGACCAGCCTAAACATTAGGACCATTCGGCGCATGGTAGATGCGGGGAATTTTCCCCGCCCGATCCGCCTATCCCACCGTCGTTTATTTGTCGCTGCCGACGTTAAGCAATGGCTCGAAGATGCGATTGCCGCTTCGAAGGCTTCTGATGATCATCATCATCGGGCGACCCGTTAATCACATAACTTTCATAACGGTCCATTATCTCACGACGCAATTCAAACGCAGGGTCACGCCAGTAGGCTAGTTTCACTTTGTCTTTCCCTACATGGCTCAACTGAAATTCACGCAGTTCCCAATCCACATTGGCGTTCTTACTCCAGTTCGCAAACGTGGAACGCAACCCGTGTAGTGTGGGTTGGCCGTTGTCGCCATCAAAACCCCATCGCCGCAACTGTTTCATCACTGCCGTGTCAGAGATTCCAAAGGACGAACCGTTTCCCCCGAACACAAACACCGATGCCCCTGCCTGGGTCGCTTTCAACTTCCGTAGGTCCACGACTAACGAATGCGGAAGCGGCACCGGCAATCGGTACTCGGAATTTTTGTGTGACAACTTGTGGATCAACGCGGTCCAACAGCCCCTGTCGAGGTCGATGTCTTCCCATTTTGCAGAACGCACATCGAATGATCGTTGCGCGGTCAGTATAAAAAATCGCAACGCCACCTGTGCTCGACTGTCGGAATCGATGTGCTTCCATAAGGCAGGCAGATCTTTCCAGTGCAATGCCGACTGGTGTCGTACTTCGCCATAGAATTCAGGCATTACATTTTTCAATACCCCTCGATCGAGCGGGTTTCGAATAGCACACAAGTCGAGATCGTTTCCCCACTTGATCACTGAAGAAAAGATTTGACCAGATCTCCTTGCGCTTTCATGTTTGTCGACCCACGAATCACGCAACGCATCGGCGACATGCTTGGTCGTGATCTGATCCACTGGTATGTCGGCTAACGTTGGGTACAGATACGTTTCAACCCGATAGCGGAAATTGACCTCGGACTTCCTCGTTTTCCATGCGGGTTTTTTCTTTTCCTGAATGAAACGCTCGGTTAATTCTCGAAACGTCGGTGCGACGGTTTCAATCTTCGGCTGCATTTCTGCGCGTCGACGGTCGATGGTTTTGATCGGCGACCTGCCATCGATCAGCGCTTGCGCATTCAGAAGTTCGGCCGCTTCTCGCGCTTCCTTATAGGAGCATTTCGGAAAGGACCCAAGGCTTCGTTCGGTGCGAACTCCATCACGTTCAAAGCGATACAACCAAGTGCTGTATAGCTTCCCAGAGCGCTCTCGCGTCTTTAGATATAGGTTCGGCGAAACCGATTTGGACCCTGGAGTTGATGCAAACTTTCGTATCGTGGCAATCGACAACATAGTTTCTTTCCATCGTGCTACTCCAACACCCCTTGGAGTATATAGGTGTGGCGTCCACATGGGACGCCTACCCCTGCATTATGGATTTTTTCCACCCCGTTTTCCACCCCGCTGAACTGTCGAGCACAGACATTCCATGTCACACCATGTCACTAATAACGCCGTAAGTTATTGATATTAGTCACATCATGTCAATGCATGTCAAACGTGGTGGCGTCCCCTAGGGGAACCCTATTCCCTTTATTATCAATGACTTATATGGGTTAAAATATAATTGTCCCCGCTTTCCACCCCGCTCGATAATTTTTTCGATCAGATCTGCATAGTCACGTCTTTTTTTTGTTCACTAATACGCGCGTAACGGTTGTTTTGATATTCCACTTTTTGTAACGTTTACGATCAGACATGAAACGCTAACAACTCTATGACAGACGACCGATTCATCACTGAAAAAGACGTGGAGAAATTGACGCAGTTGTCGCGCTCGACGCTCTACCGCATGCGATTCCAGAAGGACAAACCGTTTCCCAGACCGTTACGATTCTCGAAACGAAAAGCGTTGTGGCGTTACTCCGATGTGATGACCTGGATCGCGGACCAGGATTAGTTGTCGACAATCTCGGCGACAGCTTCCACGGGTTCTTCGACTGGCGGATTCAATGCTTCTGCGATCGTCTTGCGTGTGATCGCCCACGCGAGTAATTCTTGACCACGTACCGCGCCGCGCTCCGTCGCCACGTCGATGATGGTGATGATATTTTTTAGTAGCTCTTCGTTGATGTTCTCGACATTCATGTTGCACCCTTGATTGTGTAGACCTGGACTTTTTTCGCTTTGCCTTTCAGTGACATAGCTGGTAACGATTCTAACTCAGTTTGACAATGTTGTGCGGTTTCCTCACCGATCAGAATGTCCACGCCGGCTTCCTTCGTCGCACTTTCAAATCGCGCGGCCACATTCACACCATCACCGATCGCCGTATAATCGAACCGCTGAGTCGACCCCAGATTTCCGATCAGCACCTCCGCCGTGTTGATCCCGATTCCGATTTTCAACGTCGGCAATCCTTCCGCGTTCAGTTGTTTGTTCACCACTTCCAGGTTCACGAGCATTTGTTGTGCACAGTCTATGGCCGCTTGTTCGTGACCGTCCAAATCGAGCGGTGCATTGAAGATCGCCATGGCCGCATCACCAATGAACTTATCGACCATCCCACCGGCTTGGTGGATCGCGTCAACCTGTGCGCTCAGTGCTTCGGACATCAACCGGTGCACGACGGCCGCGTCGTGTTGTTCACTTATTGTAGTAAACCCGCGCACATCGGTGAATAAGACCGTGACCCGTTTACGTTCACCACCAAGGGTTAACAAGTCGGGATTGTTTTGTAGTCGCCGCACCTGGCGTGGATCGAGATACGTGGAAAACTGTTTTTTGATCTGTAACTTCAAACGGAATTCCACCAGCATGCGCTGACCGATCCCGACCCCGCCGGTGATCAGCGTCGAGAGGACCAAAAAAGAGCCGTCCATCAGCCATTTATATGCACCAAACGCGTAGAGCGCACCAGACGCGCTGACAGCCGAGATCAATAGTAGTGACCCAACGACATAGGGAACTGGTAGAAATCGCGCACACACGACGACAAGAAGACCAAAACCCGCAATTGATAAAATTTCGGCCACAATGCTCCACGCCGGTCGGGTCGGGTTGGTTCCTGCCGCCAAGGTCTCGAACAACCGTGCTTGAATACGATGAGCGTGCATTGCTCCGATCGGTGTCGGCACGAGCGGTGACACTCCCGATGCCGTCACCCCAACAAAAACGATCTTGCCTTGCACCTGATCATCGAGACGCGTCGACCAATCCAAAAACACGCGACCGAGCGCATCGGTTTCAACGGTTGAGAATTGAGGCACCCGCACGGATTGCATACCGGCGTCGTCGGCCTTGGCCTGATAACTCGGATCGCCGGCCATCCCCCGTAACACGTCGAGTGCGAGCGCGGGGTATAACGCATCACCCACACGAACTAACATCGGGACGCGCCGCACCAAACCATCGACCTCCGGTGCGGAGTTGACTACCCCCGTTCCGAATGCGGTGCGTTGCAACACATCGGTATTCGGCAATATTCCGGAGTAGGTGGGCACGCTGTCGAGCACTGGACCGATCATCGACACCCCGATGTCGTAGCCCTCGACACGCTGGGTTTGATTGGTGGCCACGGCTGAGAGAAACACGGGCATCTCCAACATGCTTTCGGCAAACGCTGTGTCACCACCAAATCGATCCACTTCGGGAAACAGCACCGTATACACGACAGCGGCCGCACCGTCGTTCAACAACTGTCGGTTCAGTGTGGCGAGTTGGTCTCGCGGCCACGGCCATTGACCGTGTTCAGCCAATGCCGCTTCATCGATGTCATGTACCGCAACGTATTCGGCATCACGCGATTCGACACTGCGTAGCAACGCATCGAACACGCGTAAGCGAATGGACTCCACCGGCCACGGGTCCCACACACGCAACGCGATCAAACACAGCAAGACCACAAACGGTTTCACGACCCCTGTGAAATCCGAATTGTGGAACCGGTGCCGCCATTGATCTTGACCGTATGCGACACCCCGTCCTGCACTAAAATGACCGTGTATGCGTTCGTGCCATTGAGATCGATGCGCGTGTTGTGTTGCACATTGCGTCGCAGACTCACGTTCTGCCCATCGATAATAGTCACAATCTGGGTGACGCGGTCCTGGCCGACCTCGGTGCCAGCAATCGCGATCGACGTTGCGATTTGTTCGAGCGCGTCTTTCTCGTCGTCAGTGTCGAGCGCGTCTAGAATCGATAATAAATCGGTCAGAAAATCGGTCGACAAATAATCGATGTCGAGTTCTGTGAATTCAAAATTCGAGTCCTCGGCAAGCATATCTTCCGCGAGAAAGTCGACGTCGAGATCGTTGAAATCGAGAAAGTCCGCGCCACTCGATTCGGTGTTTTCTTCGACACTGTCTGCGACCGGCTCCGGTGGATTGACCAACAACAAATTGTCGAGCATTTGCAACGTGATATCGAGAATCACCGGTTTCGACGGTCTCGATTCAAACACGCGCACGGTCGTGGCCTCGAATGGTTTGTTCAGAATCACCGTCCCGATCGCCGTCGTCACCGCAATCTCGCCGCTGCTGTTGCCGAATTCATCAGGTAACAAGACGATCAGACTGCGCCCCATATCGGGGTCGACGGTGACGCTGAAATCGGTGCCACGAATAGACAAGTCTGCTGATGGAGTGCGCAAGATTAATCGCTTTTTATCGATACGACTGCCGGTGATAAATCGCGCCGTGCCACTGGCGAAGTTTAACGCCATCTTTCCTTTCGACGGGTTCGGGTCATACACGTATTCATCGACGACCAGTCGACTGTTTTCGGTTAGTCGCACAACCGAGTCGTCGAGAAATTCAACCGCCATACGGCCGGCGGCGGTTTCCAATCGATCTAACGATTGAATACCGAACGCCAGGTTCGCCGGCACAGGCACATCGCGCACGACCTGGGCGACGCCACGCAGTTCACTGATCTCCCCCACATCAACAGGTGGTGCTGGTTCCGCCGTCATCCTGAACGATACAAATGTTAGAACTATCGCCCACCGTAATAAGTTGTAGCCAGTCCGATGCGAGTGTGCTTTTCTGGATGATGTTGAAAACATTCGAATCTCCATCCACGTCAATGTCTTGTGTCGACTCATCGGAATTCACCGTCACCGTGAAGTCGTTGCTACTCCCGACGATCACCCAATCGAGATCGAAGTTCTCCGCGATGGCCGTGGTGCCGACATTTAATTCGAACGTATTGGAAGAGCCATCCACGTCCACATTGAAATCGGAGTTGTCCACGGAATAGGTATTGGTCGGATCGACCTGGATGTCGAAAATGTTCGAAGACCCGTCGAAGTCAAACAGGAAAGTCGACGTGTCGGCGAATATGTCACCACGAAAAACGTTCGCGGTTCCAATCTGGTTAATCGTCAGATCCATCGTTGCGCCGTCGAGATCGAGCGGCGTCATGTCACCGGCCACCGCATCCGAGCCCCCGATCAGGTTAGTGCTACCCAGTTGCTCCAAGTTTAGCTCCAGGTTACTGGAACTTTGGTCCACGAATATTTCATTATCCGCGAACGCCGTCAGCGTCAACAAGACACACAATAGTTTTTTCATTTGAAACTCCAGAAGGCATTTTTTTCACCTTCGTTGATTAGATTAAAAACTGCCATTTCGATCGCACCGGCTAACGCCAGCGTCATCGATTCGTTGCGTGTGACACCCCCTTCCACTTCGATCAATTCGGTCGAAGACGACACGAACCGAAATAAATCTTGCGATAAACTCGCGGACAAAATCGTTTTGGTGACCAACACTTCGAGCAATACATCGCCCGTGCTGACGGACACCATGCGCAAAGCTACCGTCACGGTATCCTCGCGATATTGACGCGTGGTTCCAATGGACAACAATCGCGCACCGAGTCCAGCACTGCGTTCGTTGGCTTGGAAATTCGTGACGCCGCCTTCCAGTAGTAGACCGGCGAAGCGTAAAGGCATCAACGGCGATTCATCGTCGAAATTGGCACGCGTGTTTCGAATCAGTTGTCGTTCACGAGTGACGTGTTCCAATCCGACGCGCTCGACGACGTGGAAAAAATTGCCGTTGCTGGCACGTTTTAACGCGCGAATCAGAAACGACTCCGGACTTTGTGTGATCGCGGTGGAGAAACTCGCGAACTGACTGTTCGACAATCGTTGTCCGGTGTGATCCATGAACGCGCCGTCGTAAATTGCCACCACGGGCATCTGCTCCGGTTCGGGTAGATTCGACAATTCAGGCATGACCAAATCCATAACGGTCGCCTTCGACATGTGGCGTACCGGTGGCAGATTGTTATCTACCGGATCGAGAACGAGCGGCAAACAACCGGTCACGATAAAACTAAAAAGTAAAAGAGCCGATTGGCACGGTGATCGTTGTAACACGGTCTTCACTATCGGTGATGGTCAAAGTGATCATGTCGCCGTCGACGGTGTATTCGATCGTGTTTCCGAGCAGTTCGATCAGTCCTTCCGTCGACGGATCTTCGCCGAACAGTTGATCAACCAACTGTCTAGACAATTGGGCATACACGCGGCTTTCAAGATTTCTCAGAAACCGCGCGAGTGTGGAATTCTTTTCGTCACGTTTCGCCTTATCAAACAACGCGGTCGCGTCTTTTCGAATCTGTTCACGACGATTGAATTCCTGATTCTCTATCGTCAGATAATGCGACGATGTACCAACCCCGCTGAAACTCGGACTCGCGAACTGGTGTGTCATCTGATCGCCAAAAGCGATCGACGCCAGCAAGAAGACGCTAATCCTTGCGCTGATCATCGCGTTCGGCTTTCGCTATCTTTTCGTGATCGATCAGATTCGGCACACCTAGCAACGTTTTTAGAAGGACGTCCTGGCGAATGGTCTGATTATCGACCGCGCGGACACGATCAATCAGACTGATGATGATGCCGTGCTGCGTTTCCAGTTGCGTCATCAACCGTTGTTCCATGTTGCTCATCTTCGTGTTGATCGAATCATCGATTGCATCCACTTTGTTTTCTAGCGTGTTCATAATCTTGGAAAGTAATTGCCACAACAACCAACCAAGTCCGAGTAACCCAGCAACCGGAACCCCGACTTCGTTGATGATCGAAACGATGTCTTCCACAAGTTAGCTCACCCAGGGCAGACCGTTTCCATGTGTGGGATTTTTATGCGCTTCGATATTGTCTTGTAGTCGTTTTTCGATGGCGGTGACCTGATCCGCGCCGAGTGCCTCTTTGATCCATGTCACGCAATCGGCCTCTACGACGTCAGCATAGGCTTTAAAACTAGACAAATCGTCAGTTTGCAATCGTGCCGCCGCCATTTCGCCAGCGGTGAACTCGCCGTCCTTGTCACTGACATGCGCCTCTATGCGTTCGATGACGTTGGTTTTTCCGTCTTTTGATAACACGTAATTAGCGTTTCGAATTGTCCAAACTGCTGCCATTGGTTTTCTCCTTTAGGTAGGCGCGTTGGCGTCTTGTGCATCCTGATAGCTTTTTTTCACAGCATCCGTCCACACCGCGTTAGCGATTGCTTGAACTC
>CAYFGZ010000113.1:0-11120 GCA_964342575.1 uncultured Nisaea sp.
CCACCAGTGTCGAAACATACACCTTTCCCAATAAATCCAAGTGGTTTTTCACCCCTTCTACCACCAGTCCATCGCATTATAACAAGTTTGCTTTCTCGCGAAGAACCCTGCCCAACGCCAAGCAACGCCCCCATACCTAATTTACTCATTTCTTTTTCACCTAGGACTTCTACCTTCAGCCCGACGGTTCTTAACGATTGCAGTTTTTTTGAAAAACTATCTGGGAACAAAATGTTAGGTGGTTCGGAGACCAAATCGCGAGCAAAGAAAACACCATCCGCCACGGCCTGAAGTTCAGAAAAATGTTTTCTGGCCACCGAGTGTGCGTCTACAGCAATTGTTAATTTTTTCAAAGTACTACTGTCTGAAGCCTTATTTTTTGTCTTGTATTTATCAAACTTATAAGAATTAAGCAGAGCCCCGTATGCAAAATGTGCCGCTCTCTCATGTATATCTCCCTGAGCTTTTGGATGTTCTTCGAAGATGACAGTGGCCCCGGTTTCGCCGGATTTATTCAAGTTTGATAAAATTCTTCCTCCCGCTGTTTCACACCAAAGTTTATTTATTTCATCTCCTGTCCCAAGCCCATAAAGAACGATTCGCCCCGATAAACTATAAACCGTCAGAATTTCGTGCGACTTTCCTGTAAAGTTACTGCCTTTCATGGCAGTCTCCAAGAGACCACCGCTTTCTTTATTAATCATCCGCGTTTTGGGCAACATTCTTCTATTTTCAAGAACCCCTAGAACCAAGGCTCCCCGCTTAGGAAACACACACTTAGCAAATCCTATTTGCATCTCTAATCTCCCGAATCTACGAAGTTTAAATGCCTACCCAAGGCATAAACTTATGTCAACGTGCCTAAAATGTAATTCTCTCTTCTGCTAACAACATGACTTATGGAAAGGTTTGTGTTTAATTGAAATACGGAAAACTTATTTATCGAGGAACTAACTTAACAGTGCAAATCAATGGCTACATCACAAAGCAGCTCGTATTGGCCTTTATCGCTGTCGTATTATCACTCACTTGCGTTGTATGGCTTAGCCAATCTCTTCGTTTCATCGATTTGATAGTGAATAGAGGACTACCTCTACCAACCTTCATATACCTCACTATTTTGCTTCTACCCACTTGGCTATCGATAGTAATGCCAATAGCAATCTTTGCAAGCTCATTATATATATACAATCGCATGCTCGTTGACAGGGAAATCGTGATTTTGATTGCGTCAGGGTTAAGCCCACTGCGCCTCTCGTTTCCGACCATCTTAGTATCAACGGTAGTGATGATTGCCTGTTATGTAATGACACTTTATTTGATCCCGGTATCATATCGAGAATTCAAGGAACTTCAGTTTAAAATAAGGCATAGTTACACGGATGTTATTTTGCGGGAAGGCACATTTAATGCAATAGATAAAAACATTACGGTGTATGTAGGAGAACGCAGCAGTGATGGCGAACTTTCTGGCATTATAGTAAACGACGAT
Organism: uncultured Nisaea sp.; assembly: GCA_964342575.1. Classification (GTDB taxonomy): domain Bacteria; phylum Pseudomonadota; class Alphaproteobacteria; order Thalassobaculales; family Thalassobaculaceae. The sequence continues at coordinate 1,493 of CAYFGZ010000113.1, forward strand.
CGAAACTCCCTCCACAGTATAACGTTAATAGCAGAGACCGGAGCACTGCTGGTCACAGAAAAGGGCCCTAAAGTATTTATGAGAAACGGGAATAGACAATCCAGGAATACAAAAACGGGAGAGATTGGGTTGCTATATTTCGATAGCTATACCGTGGACCTGGGAGGGATTACTTCTATTACGCAGAGATCGTGGCGCGATCAAAATGAACTTTTCCTGTTCGAATTGCTAAACCCCAGCCATGTGTCTCGGGATTCCAGGAGTTATAAGAAACATCTAGCGGAAGGGCATCATCGGCTTACCTCGCCGATTCTGGCCCTAGCTTTACCACTAATAGGTCTAGCCATCTTGCTTCGAGGGGAATTCTCACGTCGAGGTCAAACCTCTCGAATTTTAATAGCGGTATTTTTAGCAGGGCTGGTGGAATGCATCTGCCTTGGCAGTAAATTCTTCGCAGCCCATGATCTTTTGTTAGTGCCTCTAATGTATGCAGCAATATTAATTCCGCTTTCGGCGGCCACGATGGGTCTTTCAGCTAGGCCATTAAGCCTCCTAAAAATAGCGCCGAGCACTAATAACCACGTAAACTAACAAACTATCAAGGATCCCAATCTTGCAGTTTTCACCCATCTTATCCAACTATTTTGCAAAATATTTCATAACCTATGTTATGGCTATTTTCTTAGCTATAATTGCAGTTATTTTCCTATTAGATTCTGTCGAACTCCTTAGAAGAGGCGTTAACAAGGAAGGTATTTCTCTCGGCTTAATTTTTGAAATGGCTATGCTTAAGGCGCCCAACATAGGATATAAAACACTCCCATTTGCCGTCCTATTCGGAAGCATGATGGTTTTCTCCAAGATCGTAAAAAACAAGGAGCTCGTGGCAGTGCAATCAGCCGGGGTGACCATGTGGCAAGTATTGGTCCCAGCCATTTCCGTAGTTTTATTATTAGGATTATTTTGGATTATGGTAATAAATCCTATCTCTTCGGCGTTGACAGCCAAATTTGAAATGCTGGAAAACCGTGTTTTACGACATCAGAATAATGCGCTAACTGTTTCTTCCGAAGGATTGTGGATAAGGGAAAAGCACGCGGAAGGTTATTCTGTTTTACATGCAAGAGGTATCTCAAACGATGGAGAAACACTATCAAACGTAACTATATTTTTGTTTAATAAACAAAATATGTTTTCGTCTAGAATTGATTCATCACAGGTGAAGTTAAAACCTGGCTACTGGAATTTAATAGATGCTGTTGAAATGTCTAAAAATGGCGTCCCATCGCATAACGACGAATTCAAATTACCAACTCAGTTAACCGTTGGGAACATACAGGACAGTTTCGCCTCACCATCAAGCATGTCATTTTGGGAACTACCAGATTTTATTAATATTTTAGAGGAAGCCGGTTTCACAGCTGTCCGACATCGACTTCACTGGCATTCACTGATGGCATCCCCTGTACTTTTATGTGCTATGGTTCTAATCGCTGCAGCATTTGCCCTAAGATCATCGGCCCGAATTGGAACCATACCACGGTTGATAGCAGCGCTTTTTTTTGGGTTTTTTCTGTACTTCATGACAGACCTTGTCTTTGCCCTTGGTTTGTCTTCGCGTATTCCAGAAATCCTCGCTGCTTGGACCCCCGCCATAGTTACAATTCTGATAGGCATAACGAGTTTACTACATTTAGAAGATAGCTAATCATGATCTCTAGACCAAGCCATATAAACTGGAGAACAATACTAATATCTAGTTTTTTTGCCGCAATGATTTGCAATACAGCAAACTTTTCTCACGCAATAACAAAAATTACGGACAAACAGCCTGTTTTGATGCAGGCAGACGAACTAATTCATTTTGAAGAGACAAACACTGTTGTTGCTATAGGCCAAGTCGAGCTATCTCAAGGAGAAAGAATACTTCTAGCTGACGAAATAACATACCAACAAGAGACTGGTACGGTTGTCGCAAATGGAAACGTGATTCTTCTGGAGCCCACAGGAGAAGTATTATTTTCAAGCCGGGTAGTTCTCTCTGACGACTTAAAAGACGGAACAATCAAAAACATGAGACTTTTACTGAAAGACGGTTCACGTCTAGCCGCCAATACTGCCGAGCGTCAAAACGGCATTCGAAAAGTGATGAAGGAGGCCGTTTTTTCACCGTGCCAACCATGTAAAGACAATCCATTTGAACCCCTAGTTTGGCAAATAAAAGCAGAAAATGTTATTCATGACGAAATTAAACAGGATATGGAATATGAGAACGCTGTTTTAGAACTATTTGATTTTCCTATTTTTTACTTGCCGTATTTTACACACCCAGACCCAACCGTGCAGAGGAGATCGGGAATATTAATCCCCACCCTTGGTCATTCCGACGAAAAAGGATTTATTTATGGCCAGCCCTATTATCACGTAATCGACTCAGCTCGAGACTTGAGAATCGAACCAGTCATATATAGTCGAGAGGGGCTTATCATCCAATCACACTATCGACATGCTCTTCACAATGGAAACTTTGATCTTAAAACTACAGGAGGTCTAATTTCAGAAAAAGACATCACATCAAATGATGAACAATTTGGCTTTAAGGGAAGTGCGGACCTAAAGGCTACTTTTTCCTTGGATGATACCTGGAGAACTAGTTTTGACTTTGAACAATCTAGCAATCGCGACTATCAAAGAAAATTTCGCCTCGATACGAAAGAAATATTGACAAGCCAAGCCATCTTGGAAGGCTTTAGATCGCGTAATTATTTATCTTTAACAGCATATAAATTCCAGGGGTTACGATCTACGGACGACAGACGAAGGCAACCAATTGTTTTACCAGCCATCAACTACAATTTTGTAGGCGAGCCAAATACTTTGGGTGATCGTTTCCGACTAAATTTATCCATGAGGTCACTTGCACGGGAAATAGGTACTGATAATCGTAAATTTTCGATGTTGAGCAGCTGGCAACTACCGTATTACAGCCCTATTGGCGAAGTATATAATTTAACCGCTTTAATTCAATCTGATGTTTTCTTTTCAAACAATATCCCGGACGACACCAAAACTGAGATAACAAATGATCATACGAAGTTGCGAGCTATTCCCCAAATCGCACTTAATTGGCGTTACCCGTTTGTGCGAACTACGGAAAAAACAAATCAAGTTCTTGAACCAACTGTGAATATAGTCCTTGGTCCAAACGTAACGAATAAATCCGAAATTTCCAATGAAGATAGTCAGGCCTTTGAATTTGATGACACTAATATCTTTGAACTAAATAGGTACGATGGAACAGATAGAATTACCGGTGGTTCTAGGATCGATTATGGTTTAAAAGCCTCGCTATTTAATTTCCAGACGATGCTGTCCGAGATTTTTTTGTCTCAGAGTTACCGCTTTTGGGGACAGTCCTCATTCGAAGACGGCACTGGGCTGGAACACAAGAGATCCGATTATGTTGGAAGGGTACTGCTCTCCTCTGATGACTGGGTCAGTTTAATCTACCGATTTAGGCTAGACAAAGACAGTTTTACTCCCCGACGAAGTGAACTTGGATTGAGTCTCGTAGAGGATGGATACAGCTTCGTTGTTGACTATGCGCTCCTCGACGAACAACTAGCGACCAAGACATTTGGAAACCGGGAACAGCTAGATTTTAAGTTGAGCGCGCGAATCAACCAAGAGTGGTCTAGCTCTGTTCAATTGGTACAAGATCTTTCCAATAGCTCAAATCGGACTAGAAAGGCATCCTTGGGCCTAACTTATTCTGATGAATGTTTTACTTTGGGACTAGAATATCAGCGTAAGGATCTGAGCGATGATGCACTTGACCCAGAGGATCAAGTTTTACTATTAGTTAATTTTAGAAATTTAGGCACTTTATAAGTCTACTAGCTTTGAGATTTGTGAGGACTATATATTTTGTGTTCCTAATAATTTATATTCGGTAAAATCGTGAGGCGATGAAGAGGTTAATAGCAACTCAACAGTTTATAGTCAGACAGCTAGCTTTGTTCGGCGCTATGCTTTTCCTGGTGCACACAACTGTATCCCAAGCAAGCAGTCCAATCACAGAACAAAACACCTTTGCTATAGCAGCGATAGTTAATGATAAAATAATAACCATCCGAGACTTAAGGAACCGCGTTAGACTTGTAACAGCGATATCTAAAATAAATGTTAACGCTAAAAATTCAAACCGTTTACATAAGCAGGTTCTTTGGCAATTGATCGATGAAGAGCTAGAACAACAAGAGATCAATAGACTCCAAATAACTATTTCTAGAAAAGAAATAAATGCTGCCAAAAGCATGATGGAGAGACGTTTTAATGTTCCTAAAGGGAAACTTAATGAATTTATCACCGCAAAAAATATAGATAAGGCCGACGCAATATCGCAACTAAAAACTAGTTTGGGATGGACTAGGGCTGTGAGACGACGTTTTATCAATCATTTAAAAATAAATGATGACGAAATAGATCTCATAATCAAAAAAGTTAAGGACAATATAGGTAAACCACAATTTAACGTATCAGAGATTTTGATACCTATAAACGACCTAAATAATGAGCGGCGTGCCAAGGAATTAGCTGAGAAACTGTACGGTGATTTAAAACGGGGGGCTAATTTCAATCAGATTGCCAGAGGGTTTTCAGCGGCAGCGACAGCTATTAACAATGGAAAGATGGGCTGGATATTATCGGGGCAGCTCTCCCCAGTTCTCGACGACCCTCTGAAAATTCTAGAGAAAGGACAAATAACCAAACCCATAAAAACACAAAATGGCTATTATTTACTAAAATTACACGATCGGCGGCTATTGCTAAAATTCGATCCTTCAAAAATAAGAGTTACACTTCTACAAATGCTCATTCAAACGTCTCTGGAGAGTGCAAATTCAGAGATGTTAATCACGCCAAAGATAAGGGGTCTTCTTTCCAAAGTAACAACATGTGGGCAACTGAAAAAAGTCTCAACTAATATCGAAAATGCTAGTATAAGAGAGCTTGGACAGTTCTATATGGGGGAATTATCGAGCGAATTAAAAGTTTTAATAAGTAATTCAAAAGTTGGAGTCCCAACTACCCCAGTTAGAATTGAAGAAGGGACTTCCATATTAAGTGTTTGTAATCGTATCACGCCTCCTAGTAACATACCTTCCAGAGCGGAAGTAGAACGCCGACTCCAGAGAGAAAAGTTAGAGAACCTAGCAAGAAAGTATCTTCGTGATCTGCGCAGAGACGCATTTATCGAAATACGAATATAATAATGCACAGGGTCCCTTCACAAATTAATGGAACCTTTCTATGAAGAAACTGCCAATAGTTGTTACTCCCGGTGAACCCGCCGGCGTTGGAGCCGAAATTACTCTAAAGGCTTGGCAGGACGGCTCTTGCCCCCCATTTTTTTTAATTGATGACCCGAAGCGGGTAATTAACCGAGCCAAATATGCTAAACTCGACGTGCCCACCCAGGTAATAAAAAGTCCATTAGAAGCTAATAAAGTTTTCTCTTCGGCGCTGCCAATTTTACCATGCGAATTTCCAGTTCATTGCGATCCAGGCAACCCTTCGGTCGACAATTCTCCGACAATCATCAAGGCTATTGAAATGGCGGTTGATTTCACCAACAACAACAAGGCACGCTCGGTCGTGACTAATCCTATACAAAAAAATACGCTTACCCAGTCTGGTTTCACTTACCCAGGTCATACCGAGTTTCTAGCCTCGCTTTCCAAAATCCGGTGCATTCCCGTAATGCTGCTTAGATCAAAACAACTATCGGTTGTACCCGTAACTATACACGAGCCAATCAGCGAAGTTTCTAAACTCCTGACTACTGACCTAATTATAAGAACAGCAATGATAACGGCAAATTCACTTCAGGTGGACTTTGGAATAACTCAGCCAAGGCTTTGGTTATCTGGACTTAATCCCCACGCGGGTGAGAGCGACACAATAGGTACCGAAGAAACTACCATTATTAAACCAGCCATTGATTGTATTCGGGCGCAAGGTATTAAAGCTGCAGGCCCCATACCAGCAGACAGCATGTTTCACTCTGATGCTAGAAAGAAATATGATGTTGCTATATGCATGTATCACGATCAGGCCTTAATACCGTTAAAAACCCTTGATTTTTGGAACAGTGTAAACGTTACGATTGGTCTACCATTCGTCCGGACATCGCCGGACCACGGCACCGCTCTTGAAATAGCGGGCAGCGGCAAAGCGCGCCCATCAAGCCTAATATCGGCCATCCAACTTGCAGACGAACTAGAAAGAAATCGCTCTAGGCGTATGTCATCTGAGTAAACCAATGAATAAACTAAAAAAAAACATTTTGAGTTTGCCACCATTAAGTCAGCTTGTATCAGAGTCCCAGCTAACTTTCCGAAAATCTCTCGGACAAAACTTCATCTATGACATTAACTTAACAAGAAAAATAGCCCGCCAGGCAAAACCACTTGATTCTGGAAGCGTTATTGAGGTGGGGCCGGGTCCCGGCGCCTTAACGCGAGCGTTACTGATCGAAGGTGCTAGAGAAGTAATCGCCATCGAAAAGGATGCTAGAGCAATCAAAATATTGTCACAATTAGAGGAACTAGCTCATCCACGGCTAAAAATTATTAACGGCGATGCACTTAAAATAGAACTAACTAGTCTGGGCAATTCCCCTCGACAGATCGTTGCCAACCTCCCTTATAACATAGCTACTCGTTTAATTATCGATTGGTTACAAACATCAAACAACTTGGCCGCCATCACAGTAATGGTGCAGAGGGAAGTGGCAAAACGCCTGTGCGCCGAGCATGGCGACCCTGATTATGGTAGACTAGCGGTTATTGTCAGGTTATTAGCAGAGCCAAATCTTTTGTTCGAGGTTCCCGCGGCAGCATTCATACCAAAACCTAAAGTTACATCAGCAGTGGTGCAACTTCTCCCTCGGAACGAACCACTGTTTAAAGTGGACATGCTATCACTTGAGAAAATCACCAGGGCTGCTTTTGGTAAAAGGCGGAAAATGCTGCGAAGTAGTTTGAAAGAATTCGGTGGCACTCGCTTATTAGAGCAAGCATATATTCCACCTACTGAAAGGCCGGAAAACTTAACAGTAGAATCATTCTGCCGACTTGCTGATTTGTATTCAAGCCAAACTCACTAACTATTGCCGGTCCCGTAGCTTCTTTATGAAGCCCGTTAAACCTATTTGACGCTCACGTCTCAGCCTTTCTGAATGCAGAATTGCCCGGACGTTGGCAATGCTTTCCTCTAGCTCATCATTCACGATTATATAGTCGTATTCGGGATAATGGCTTATTTCGTCCATAGCTTTAGCCATTCGTGTATCTACTACGGATGGCGGGTCTTGTGCACGGGCCCGCAATCTGCGCTCTAGCTCTCTGGTCGACGGAGGAAGAATAAAAACCCTTACTAGATCGACTCCAATACGTTCTCCAAGTTGCTGTGTACCTTGCCAATCTATATCAAATAATACATCTCGCCCAAGCTCTAAAGCATTTTCTACCTGCTCTCGCGGGGTCCCATAATAATAATCGAATACTTTTGCATACTCTAATAATGCGTTTCGTTCTATCATCTCATCAAACTTAATCGCGTCCATGAAATTATAATCAACGCCGTGAACCTCACCCGGTCTTCGAGGGCGGGTGGTCGCTGAAATAGACATTTCCAAATTAATCTCTCTAGATAATAGTTCTCGACAGATACTGGTTTTTCCAGCCCCAGATGGCGATGATAGAACCAGCATCAATCCCCGGCGGCTAACTTTTTCCAGTTTCACGACATTACCCTATTGAACATTTTGGATCTGCTCCCGAAATGATTCTACTGCGACCTTTATATCTATAGCAATCGATGTAAGCCTCTGGTTGTTTGATTTAGAACAAATCGTATTTGTTTCCCTAATCAACTCTTGTGAGATAAAATCTAATCGCCGACCCACGGGTTTTTTCATCAGTAAAAGTTCCTGACATGCTGTCAAATGTGCGGAGATGCGCTCTACTTCCTCGCTGATGTCAACCTTAACTAAAAGCAGCGCTAATTCCTGATTCAAACGCACTGGATCTATTGCGGCTTTACTGTCCAGTAAATCCTTTACCTGGCTTTTTAATTTTCGACTTATGGAGGTACTCCTACTAGAAAGGCACTTGGTAATCTTTTTGTGTTCCCTACCTAGTTCTCTAATCTTCTCTTTCAAGATTCTGGAAATTTTCTCTCCTTCATTGCGACGCATGCTAGACAGCATCCGTAAGGCTTTTTTAAAATCCCGTGCAATAGCTGTGTCTATCGCCTTACTCTCTGACGAGTTTAGCTCTTTTTCTGTTACTATTTTCAAAATGCCGGGAGCCGTTAACAGGCTATCCATCCGAAGTGGATCTGAAGACACTAACCCACCTTTAATAAATTTCTTGTTTAACTGTGAAAGTTCCGACAAAAGCTGTTCATCTATCTCTAGTATTTGTTTACGAATGTCTACTTTTTGCGAGAGATTTGCCGTGATAGTTCCGCGTCTTAATTCTTTTCTTATTTCTTCGATAACAATCTTTTCAAGTTTATCTTTTCCTGTTGGTAGTTTACACCTTATCTCCAATCCCTTCCCATTATAACTTTTCAGCTCCCAACACCAACTCAAAGTCTGTTCCAATCTGGCCACTGTGAAACTACCTTCAATACGGCCAAACCCGGTCATACTCTCTACAGCCATCTTAATTTTCTATCGCTTTAATTAACAATCGAAGAAAAATACTATATCTGGCACAAACATTTACAACAAGTACTAGATGTAATGTATCGGACTAAAAAAGAATTGTGGCATATCCAAATACTACTCAATAGATAATTAAGTATGGACTCCCAATAGAGCTCGCTAGTTTTTACTGCGACTTTTAATTTTTCTCCAATTACTGACGTTTCTATTGTGCTCAGCCAAATTTTTGGCAAACGCATGTCCACCGGCCCCACTCGCCACAAAATACAGAAAATCAGTTTCTCCAGGTCTTAAAGCCGCCATGATAGAGGCCTTTCCGGGATTACAAATCGGTGTTGGTGGAAGACCATTTATTTTATAGGTGTTATATGGTGTCTTTGTGAATAAATCGCGGCGAGTTAGAGGTCGAGTTCGTCCCGATCCAAATATACCGTAAGACACCGTTGGGTCAGACTGTAGTCGCATGTTTAGTCTTAATCTGTTGATAAAAACACTAGCAACTAAACGGCGTTCCTCCATAAGTCCCGTTTCCTTTTCAATGATAGATGCTAAAATCACCGCTTCCATAGTCGAATTATAAGGTAGGCCTTTACTTCTTTGTGGCCACGACTTTCGCAAGACACCGGCCATTGCCGCCTGCATCCGTTCGATTATAACTGTTCGGGTTTCTCCAAAGTGATAGTTATAAGTTTCGGGTAAAAGACTGCCCTCAGATGGCACGGTTTGTATATCACCCGTCAAATCTTGCATAAGTTTTAATCTATTTACAATCTGCGCTGACGTAAGACCTTCTGGAAAAGTGACTTTCCTAACAACCGTTTGTCCACTTATTAAAAGTGTCAATATGTCGCGGGGGCTTGCTTCAGCTTTTACAAGATATTCGCCCGCCAT
>CAYFGZ010000114.1:0-10911 GCA_964342575.1 uncultured Nisaea sp.
GTGCAAGAGAAGGATAACCACCAAATCCAATAACAACATCTGGATTGAACGTTTTTAATGCTTTGCGCGCGGATAAAAATCCCAAGAACAATTTGGCAACCGCATTACACTTGGAAAAAAATCCTGGACGGCTGGGGTTAGCAGCTTGAACATACCTCACCTCCCACAGCGGTGATTCTATATCAAAATTTATACCACGCAAATCTGTCAGTATCAAAATTTCATGGCCACGATCGGTCAATATTTTAGCCAAGCTTAAAGCAGGGTAAATATGACCACCAGTCCCACCAGCCGCCAAAACAATACGGTTTGGATTCATACCACACCCTCCCGCCCGGGGCGTCTTCTAGTTAGAGATAGAAGCATACCCATCCCAATTGAAAGCGCTAAAAACGATGATCCACCATAACTTATAAAGGGGAGCGTCATACCTTTTGCTGGAATTAACTGAAGTGAAGAGGCCATGTGAATTAACGCCTGCAACCCGAACTGCGTTAATAATCCAGCTGCCGCCAAAAACACAAAGAGATTTGATTCTGATATTATTCTTAAATAGCCTCGCAAAACTAAATAGCCGAACAACCCAAGTACTGTTAGGGCAACTAATACACCAAATTCTTCCCCCGTCACCGCAAATACAAAGTCTGTGTGAGCGTCCGGAAGCAGGACTTTGATCTCTCCCTCACCCGGCCCCGTGCCCACAAAGCCACCATTAGCAAAGGCCTCTAAAGATCTATCTATTTGATAAGTATCTCCTGTCGATGGATCCAAGAACCTATCAATCCGGGAACGAACGTGCTCCAGAGAAAAATAAGTTCCCACCAACCCTGCAATACCAAGCCCTATAAACGAGACCACTAAAACTAATGGCAACCCAGCTAAAAAAAACTGACAAAACCAAACAGCAGATATTACTACTGTTTGACCCAAATCTGGTTGAGCTAGCAACAGACATATGATTAGTAAATAAATAGATATCGATATCCAGTGCCCTGGAAACCCCTGTCTCGAACGCCATTCTGAAAACATCCACGCGGTGACGACGGCGAAAAAGGGTTTAACAAATTCAGATGCTTGAAGGGAGAATCCAGCCACCGATAGCCATCTTCGGGCACCTTTTATCTCAGCCCCAAGCATTAGTGTTATTGACAATAGTATAAGGCTAATCACAAGGCCCAAGAGTGCTAGACGCCTAACATTTTTTGGAGAAATCAGTGAAACAAGTATAATTACTGCGATTCCTGCGGGCACCAACGTCAGATGGCGCTGTACGAAGTGATAACTTCCCAAATTTATTTTGGTCGCAACTGCCGGACTCGCTGTAAAAATCATTAAAACACCAAACAACAATAACAGTATCAACACTCCCAACGACCATCGGTCAACGGTCCACCACCATTTTCCTATAACGCTAGTGTCTGTCCTCGCTAATGTCCTCATAACGTATCTCGCAGTTTTTTTGATCCACCTAGCTTTTGATTAACCACGAATGTGCGAAATTGATCACCACGTTCTTCATAACTGCCAAATTGATCGAATGAGGCAGCCGCTGGCGATAGTAAAATGACAGAACTCTCACCTTTTTTTTGAAGAGCTCTGGTCGTTGCAAGCTGGGTTGCGTGCTTTAGATCCCTGCAAATTGTACATTCTATTTTTTCTTTCAGTATCTCAAAAAACTCTTGAGCTGAAGCACCTATTAGAAAAGCCTGTTGAACATTTTCAAGGTTATCAACTATTGATGCAATTCCACCTTTTTTAGATAAACCTCCCGCTATCCAATATATGGATTTGTATGAAGCTAGCGCTCTAGCAGCTGCCTCTGCATTAGTTGCTTTGGAATCGTTTATGAATGAGATCCCATGTTGCTCTCGAACTAATTCTTGACGGTGCGGCAAACCATCAAAGTTAACTAGAGCGGGTATTATAGAGTCCTCTTCAAGGCCTATGGACAATGCGACCGCCGCCGCGGCAGCCACATTTTGATGATTATGGCTACCCACTAGGGTCTTGCTATAAGTCAGATCAATAATCGAGCGTAATTTTCCTGAAATGTCGCTTTTTATCTCGTTATTCTTTACCCCTATGCCACCTGGTGGAATACAATTACCTGACACGGGAATTACTGATACACGTCCTTTCTGCCGAACAGCTTCGTAGATACTAGCTGAACGTTCGTCATCAACACCTATCACGGCGGTGGCATTGGGCTGCAAACTATCAATAATTCGGTGCTTAGCTGCTATATACCCGTCCATCCCTCCATGTCGATCTAGATGATCAGGTGAAATATTTAGCAACACGCCAATTTCGCATTGAAGCGAAGGAGTAAGTTCTAGTTGGTAAGAGCTTAACTCTAGTATCTGAAACCCTTTTTTAGCTCCCGTGTTCAGATCTAAAACTGGTCGACCTATGTTACCGGCTACATCGTTATCAATGCCCAAACAGGATAAAATGTGACCAATTAATGCAGTGGTTGTGGATTTTCCATTCGTACCTGTTACACCAATAATACGCGCCTTTTCGTAATTATTAACAAATATCTCGATGTCTCCAATAATGGGAACCCCCGAATTCTTGGCATTCCTAACCGCCTCATGAGGCTTTGGAAAAGAATGCGGCACCCCCGGGCTCAAAACGAGCGCATCAATAGATTTGAAATTTTCTGTTGCTAAATCCTTAATTTTAACTCCTGCTGCTGCGCTCTCAATTCGTCTCTCCTCATTATCGTCCCATGCAACAACGTCCGCACCACCCGCAATTAATGACGAGACTGAGGACCTTCCAGATCTAGCGAGCCCCATGACAGCCACAGTTCTATTTGAAAAAGTTTTCGCTACAATCACCATCACCTCAACTTCAATGTCGAAAGACCTATCAGTGCCAAAATAACAGCAATGATCCAAAAACGAATTACAACCGTAGACTCAGCCCAGCCCTTTTTTTCAAAATGATGGTGCAAGGGTGCCATGCGGAAAATTCTTTTGCCGGTGAATTTGAATGAAATTACCTGTACAATAACCGAAACAGTTTCTAGTACGAATAACCCCCCAATTATGGATAAAACTAGTTCATGCTTAGTTATTACGCTAATTGCTCCAAGAGCACCGCCCAAAGACAAAGAACCTGTGTCTCCCATAAACACCATTGCTGGTGGAGCATTAAACCAAAGAAACCCTAGTCCAGCCCCAATCATAGCGCCACAAAATACAGCAAGCTCACCGGTGCCCACTACATGATGGATCTGCAAGTAATTACTAAAAACTGCATTCCCGACCAAATATGATATTAATGCAAAACACCCACTTGCGATCATTACTGGCACAATCGCTAAACCATCCAAGCCATCTGTTAAGTTCACAGCATTTGATGCTCCAACTATGACTAAAACGCTAAATGGGAAAAAAAACCAACCTAGCTGAATCAGTATATCCTTCAGAAAAGGAATACTTAACCCAAGGCGGACCGCAGGTTCATCAATGGAATAAATTGCAACAGCGACACATAATGCGACTATTATTTGGAGTAGCAGTTTTATTAGAGAAGGTAGGCCCGATGAATTTCGATTTCTCAATTTCAAAAAATCATCCACGAAACCGATTAACCCAAAACTTGCCGTTATAGCCAATACTAACCATATGTACGGATTTTGAATGTCCGCCCACAGCAGCGTGGAACCAATAAGAGCTACTAAGATCATTAAGCCACCCATGGTGGGAGTACCTTTTTTAGCGAAATGCGTTTCCGGACCATCGCCACGGATGGGCTGTCCTCCTTGCTGTCGCATGCGCAACCAATCGATCATTCTTGGACCAATCAGAAAACTCAGCACTAGAGCGGTTATAACCGCGCCGCCAGTGCGAAACGTAAGATACCGAAAGAGGTTAAAAATTTGATAATCGTCTGCCAATGGGAATAAATAATTGTACAGCACCGGGCTAACTCCTTTTTTCCGCCATTGACGCGGAATCAATTCTTGAAGTTAAGGCCTCTATAGCAGAGATTATGGGACCCATATCGGTGCCCAGAGATCCTTTTACAAGCACCACATCTCCGGCACGCAGCTCATTCGCTAACTCTTCAGCTATATCATTACTATGAGTGGCGTGTGTCCCGCATAGTCGACTTGGAAGCTGACTACGCAATTCCTTCATTAAAGTTCCAACGGTGAATATTACGTCAGGCCTTGAAGCAAGAAGATCTTCCAAAAGGTCCACATGCAATTTTGGACCATCATCACCCAACTCCAACATATCCCCGATGGCGACGATTCTGCGGCCACCACAAATTGGCTGTATATTCGCCAAAACAGAGAAAGCTGCCTTCATTGCGACAGGACTAGCATTATAACTTTCATCAATTAATACTATTGAGCCACCTTCGGGTAGGTATATTTCAATTTGCTTTCCCCTACCTGCAGACGGTGTAATAGTCCGGATAGCTTCAGCCGCCCTTTCAACGTCTAAATTCAAAGCATATACGCAGGCTAGTACCCCCACGGAATTAAGGGCCCTATGTCTGCCTGGCACACCAAGTTGATAACCTACCGATCGCCCACTGAAAGAAATAGTAATACAACTTCCATCTGGACCTTCCTGAAGATCAATTAGCCTAACATCTGACAGTTCACTTTTTCCAAAAGTTACTATTTTCTTAATTCCTAAATCCGCAGCCCTACTTTTGAGAAAATCAATCCAAAGATTGTCTTGATTCAATATCAACTGCCCCCCCGGTTCCAAGCCATGAAAAATTTCAGCCTTTGCTTCTGCTATATCACCTTCATTTTTAAAATATTCTAGATGAACAGAATGCACATTCGTAATCATCGCCAGATGTGGTCTAACTAATTTGGATAATTCCGACAATTCACCCGCATGGTTCATCCCTAATTCAAAAACAGCAAAATTCGAAGAATCATGGAGACGTGCCAAACTAAGTGGCGTACCTATATGGTTATTTAAATTGCCAACAGTAGAATGAACCGTATCAAATTCCTGCAACGCGACCGCCAAACTATCTTTGGTGCTGGTTTTTCCTACACTTCCAGTAACTGCAATTATTTTTGCAGACGTTCGTGTCCTGGCTTCTGAGGCCAAACAGTTAAGGGCTTCCAAAACATCGTCAACAACCAACAAGGAGCTATTTTCGGGCAAATTTTCGATCTCGTGCTCTACTATTGCGGCAACCGATCCACTTTCAAGAGCTTCTCTAACAAAATCATGTCCATCCGCCCGTTCACCAGAGAGAGCCAAAAACAGATCTCCCAATTTGACCTGTCGGCTATCGATTGTAACACCATAAGCCTTCCACTTATCCCCAACTGATCTCCCACCAGTCGTAATCGCTGCTGACATATTGGACCACAATGCGCCACTCATGATTTTGGCCCAACAGCATTTTTGAGGGTTTCCCTAACAAATTCAGCATCGCTAAATTGTATGGTTTCATTACCGATTATCTGTTTAGTTTCGTGTCCTTTCCCCGCAATCAGCAGTAAGTCTTCGGATTTTAATTGGGATATTCCAACCTTAATAGCGTCCCCCCTATCGCCTATTTCCAGACCCGACGGGCAACCTAATAGAATTTCTCTTCTAATTTTTTCGGGAGGCTCGTCTCTAGGATTATCATCCGTAATGATGCACAAATCCGCCAAATCTTCAGATACTTTTCCCATAAGTTGACGTTTTCCCCTATCTCGTCCTCCTCCGGCTCCAAAAACGCAAATTAACCTTCCTAAAACATGAGATCGCAGTGCACTAAGGACACTACTGAGGGCTTCGGGGGTATGGGCAAAGTCGACAATTATTGGGGCGCCGTTCGAGTGAGTTGCGACATGCTCCAATCTCCCTGGCACTCCATGCAATTTCCTCAAAGCCTCAATGCATTTATCAACCGGGTCCTTTTGGACAGCCAAAATTAATCCTAAAGCAGTCAATGCATTTAGAGCTTGAAACTCTCCTACAAGGGGGAGTTGTAGATTATATTCGTCACCATATATTTCTAATATTATATCTTGTTTAGTAGAACAGGGCCGAATCCCTAAAATACGAATATCTGCATTTGCTCTTCCGAAGGTGAGAGTTTCTATTTTGCGGGAAAGGCAAACTTCTTTAATTCTTTTAAACTCCGGCCCATCAGCATTTAGAACCGCAACACCATCGTTCAGCAATATATCTGAAAACAATCGGATTTTTGCCGACAGATATGATTGCATATCGCTGTGATAATCTAGATGATCTTGAGATAAATTTGTGAAAGCAGCTGCCTTAATTCTGACCCCATCTAAGCGATACTGATCAAGACCATGACTTGATGCCTCTATGGCCATTCGGTCTATATTCTTTTCTGTAACGCATCTCAATAGTCGATGGAGTCGCGCGGGATCCGGCGTTGTTAACCCAGCCCCGCCCGTCGAGTGATCGTGAATTAGTCCAAGGGTGCCGAGGCTTGCACTTTTGTGACCCAATTGCTTCCACAATTGTCGCGTGTACTCAACAACCGAGGTTTTTCCATTCGTCCCAGTTACTGCCACTATATATTCTGGCTGTTCTGGAAAAAAAAGAGCAGCAATCTTTGCAAATTTCAGATGAGGGTTTGAAGCAGTTATTATGGTAGTTTTAGAAAGTAAACTTTCATTCAAAGCTTGATCTTTGGCAACTACAGCAACCGCCCCGCGAGATATTGCATCTTCAATAAATCTTGCACCATCCTGCTTTGTACCCGGTAATGCAGCAAACAAATAACCAGGCCGAACTTCACGGCTATCGCTTGTAATACCGATGACTGTTGGATTGTCATTATTCTTTTCGCGTATTAACGACGAAATTAGACCGTCCTCACATTTATCAACATTGATCAGTTCAGAAAGACGCAAGACGTTTTTCACCCTCCTCTGATGGCAGATTTATTTCAAGAATTTGTCGGATTTTTGGCGACATTTCGTCTTTTGGATGAATTCCAAGTAAAGGTGCTGCTCTCTCAATGATTCGTTTAACAGCGGGTGCAGCTACCCACCCCCCTGTAGCATAACCAAAAGATGACTTATTTCCCTTAGGTTCATCGATCATAACCAGAACAGCATATTTTGGATCGTGGATCGGGAAGGCAGCTACAAAGGAAGAAAGCCGTAATTTTTTGGCATAACCACCACTGGCACTCTGTTTTTCTGCTGTACCGGTTTTACCTCCGACAAGGTAACCTTTGGCCGATGCTTTCTTTCCAGTACCGTTTTCAACAACAAGCCTTAGAACTCTTCTCATATCTTCCGAAGTTTTCTTTGATATGATTTTTTCACCCACCGAAAGAACACCAGCTTGCTTTTTTAAAAGAGTTACAGGCCATCGTACTCCGCCATTGACTACTGTCGCGACACCACTCACGAGGTGTAAAGGACTGATAGCTATCCCATGGCCATATGATATTGTCATAGTATTGATTCTGCGCCATGTTTTGGGAAACATCGGCCGGGCTCTTTCAGGGAGTTCGATCGCCAGTTGCCTGAAAAAACCGAGCTTTTCCATAAACCTCCTTTGAGCCATGGCACCATAATCGTCGGCCATTTTGGCTGATCCAATATTAGATGAATACATAAAAATCTCGGGAACAGATAACCATCTACGCTTTGGATGATAGTCGTTAATCGTGTACCGAGAAATCTTGATGGGTTTGGTCGCATCGTATCCGCTACTCATAGTCGCCGAACCAGATTCTAGTGCGAGAGCAGTATTAAAGATCTTAAACGTTGATCCCATTTCATAGACGCCAAGTGTAGCCCGATTAAATTTCGCTTCAGAATCAGCAACCGTCATTGATGCTGGATCAAAATCCGGGAGCGATACCATAGCTAAAACTTCTCCGGAGTTGACATCGATGAAAACTCCAGCTCCCCCTACTCCATTAAATGTTGTGATTTGACGATCAATCTCTTCCCGCAAAATGTGTTGCACTCGAATATCCAATGAGAGCTCCAACGCTTCTGAACCATCCCTTAATACACCATCAAATTGCTTTTCAACGCCGACCAAACCTACTGAATCGGTTCCCGAAAACCCAACTATGTGTGCACCAAGCCGACCCTGTGGATAAAACCTTCTATCCTCATGCTGAAAATGAAACCCCGGCAACCCCAAGGCGTTAATACGGAATTGCTCTTCTGGAGTAAGTCCACGTTTTATCCAGACAAATCTTTTATTTGCCTGCAATTTTTTAATAACATTTGAGCGATTTAAATTCTTTAGAACAGTTTTCAGTGACACGACAGCGACATCGATATCCAATACTTCTTTGGGATCAGCATATAGCGAAGGAACATTAAGACTGGTTGCAAGCAAGATCCCATTTCTGTCTAAAATATCTGCTCGCCCCGTCTTTAACGTAGCCATTGCAGACTCAGCTATCAGTGATGGCTCGTCTAATCCTCGCAGGACTGATACGTCAACCAATCGCACTGCTGCAAGCAAAAATGCAAGTGAAAATAGACAAGCCAATACCAGTAGCCGATTTCTCCCAACTTCTATAGAATGGTTAACGATACCTTCTAATTTGATGGGGCCTTTGTTACCCAAATTGCCTTTTTGAGCCACCATCTATTGCCTTTCCCCAGAATCCATTTTTTGCCGAGCGATAAATTCATTTATACCGATAAGCTGGTGAGATTCCGTTGGTCGAAACCCTAGATGCTTTCGGGTTAACACTTCGATACGGGCAGGTTGGTTAAGGTGGCTCCATTCAGCTCGGAGAACTCGAATTGTCTCTTGATTTTCGACAATGCGCTCATGCAATGAGTCTAATTCTGATTTACGGGTTTGAACTTCATGCTTAAGCAAAAACATTCCTATGCCAGTAAACGACACAATAACTACCCATAAGGCTATTGATCGCCGCAACATCCTAATTAATTTCCGTCCACGGTGGAGCCGCTGTTCGTTCGGCGACCCGGAGTCGAGCGGATCGAGCACGAGGATTAATAGTTGTTTCGGATATCCCAGGTCGCAGTGGGCGTTTTGTTATAATTTTAAAGCTTGGTTCCTTTTCTTCGTGAGTAGTTGGCGGAAGATGCCTTGATCGACCTAATTCGACGGCTTGCCTTTGTTTAAAGAAATTCTTAACTCGTCGATCTTCCAATGAATGAAACGCCACAACAACCAATCTTCCTCCTGGAACCAATAGTCTTTCAGCTGCTTCTAAGCCACGATCTAATTCATTTAATTCGTCATTGATATATATTCGCAGTGCTTGGAAAGTCTTTGTTGCTGGATCGCTACCCCCTCTTCTATGGTCGCGAGGTACCACACCCCGCACAATATCGGCGAGTTTACTAGTGGAGTGAATAGGGCATTTTGAACGTGCAGTCGCAATAGCGCGGGATACTTGGCGTGATAATTTTTCCTCTCCAAGAGAATAAATAACATCAGCTAGGTCTGATTCGCTCAGCGAGTTTACAACTTCTGCAGCAGTGACCCCATTTTGTCCCATTCTCATATCCAAGGGACCATCAAATCTGAATGAAAATCCTCGGACCGGGTCATCTAGTTGGTTGGAAGAAATCCCCAAATCAAGCACAACCGCATCTACTTGTTCGACCCCATGCCCAGATAAAAGTGAATCCATAGATCCAAAGCACCCTTGAATGGCCACAAAACTCTGTCCATATCTTGTGGATAATTTATTTGCCACAACTATTGCCGCCGGATCACGATCGATAGCAAAGAGTCTACATTTTGCCCTTGTAAGGATGTTTATGGAGTAACCGCCCGCACCGAATGTACCGTCTACGTAACAGCCCCCATCACGGATATTTAAATGATCTATCGCTTCTTCGCAAAGCACTGGCAAATGATTGGTTGGTTCAGACGCGGCACTTGACCGATTCATTTATAATTTTCTCCACTTTTGGGTGATATAATTCGAAGCGTGGCACCCTGCTCCCGAGCTCGGGATCTATTCTTCTTTTGGTGTTCACGAAAGTTGTCGGGACTCCATATCTGGAAACTTTTGCCTAAACCAACAAACGCCGCGATATCTTCAACTCCAATGTGTTGCAGAAAATCTAATGGAAGGATGATTCTTCCGTCGGAATCTATAGCCAGTTGACGCGCGTCCGCCAAAATCGTTTGAAGATTTTCCGCCTCGTCTGAAAAAACATCAAGTGCGTCTATGGAACTTACAATTTCCTGGATCCTGTCATCACCACTACCCTCTAAGCACGAATGTTTAAATGAAGGATACAATATTATGCTAGCAGATTTTTGGCGGCTCAAAACACTCCTGAAAGACGCAGGAACCGAAACCCGTCCTTTTCGATCAACCCTATTTTCAAATGTGGACAGGAAAACTGCCACGCTACCCCCCGAAGCTAATCAACCAACCTTTGAGTAACTTTTCATAACTTTCATTGTCATATCCAAAGGAATAACAATTATGGTATTTTATGGAGAATATATGGAATTCTATGGTTCTGCAATGGGATTTTATGTTATTTTTTGGATAAAATGCCGTTTTTTCATAAGAACATCCTACTTTACTTGTGTTAGGTCACGGTATTCAGGGTTGATAGTGTAAGCCAAAGCACTCGATTTAGCGTGAAAAATGGTTAGATGGTCTATAAGCCGGGTTCTGTCCTTCTATCAATTTTGCAACCAATAGAATAGATGACCATTCCTCTGGGACGGCTATTACTAACCGCCTCTCGCGACCTACCCGAGTGACGACGCGAAAACACGCCAGCTGTTAAAGCAGCATGTCACTCCTACTTGGTCTTGCTCCCGATGGGGTTTACCATGCCGGGCCCATTACTGCGCCCGCGGTGCGCTCTTACCGCACCCTTTCACCCTTACCCGCACAAAATTCAGTGCAGGCGGTTTTTTTTCTGCGGCACTTTCCCTGGGGTCGCCCCCGCCGGGCGTTACCCGGCAC
>CAYFGZ010000115.1:0-10754 GCA_964342575.1 uncultured Nisaea sp.
AAGATTAAGTTCGCCGCTCAAACCGGGTTACGTGCATCGGAGCAATGGGTGTTAGAATGGGACGACATCGATTTCAAAACCAATCATGTCCATGTTCGCCGCACTCGTAAAAAGGATAAAACCATCGGTGATCCGAAAACGGAATACGGCATTAGGCGTTTGCCCATCGGTCCCGACATGGCAAGAGAATTAAAAGAGTGGAAATTGAAACAACCAGTTCAACAACGTGTAAGCTGGCGAACAAACAATTTAGTGTTTCCGAATGCTATCGGCGGCATCCAAGACCAAGACAATGCGCTGAAGCGTCGTCTGTACCCGGCGTGTAAGGCGGCTGGTGTAGATGCGACGCATATCGATTGGCATAGTTTGCGTCACTTCTATGCAAGCGTTTTAATCTTCAATACAAAGCTTCCATTCGGAACAATTGCAAAACGAATGGGGCATCACGACTCGCATTTTACGTGGAAACAATACGGCATTTGGTGGGAAGAAGGCCGTAACGATGACGTTGATGAAGGCGTGGAAACGGAAAATGCGTTTCAGGTTTTGTAGACTTATCCACAACTTTTTTGAAAATAAATTTGCAAAGTGCAAAAAGATTTTTTGCAAACTGCAAAAAAAAGGGAGACTAAAATGGCAGAAAAAAAGAATGAAACGGACCATTCACCAAAAAATCTGGCAGCAAGAATCACCCATAAAGGTGATCTCGATTTGAATGCGGTTCGCGATGCAATCGCTGCTGTTCTACCGCGTCGGTGGTCAGAATTTGCTCTGGCACTCGAAAAAATGCGCTTCAAAAATATGCAAACGAGTAACAGCACTATAAAAGGTTCGGTCGAGGATTGGGTGCTACGTCATACATTTGGTCGAGCGTTTTATCACTATATGTTCGTGACATATTTTACAAAAAACGTAACGCCCACTCCAAAAGGGTTTGCGAGCTTTTTTGAACATGAACCTCTAATTCATACCTATTATCGGATGTTCAATGAGTGGCGTGAACGAAATTGGTGCGACGAAGAAGGTATACCGTGCGACGATCTAATTTTGACACATGCCGAATTGACATTTGAGATCATGGAGATCGAACAGACTCAAAAGATCCTACCGCATGGTGTTTCATATTTGCAAAGCAAGCGCAATCGAACGTCAAACGAATTTCTGTTTTGATCCAGGTTTCGATTTACACTATGTAAAAATTTAACGCCGATTTTTTTGTAAAGTGCAAATAAAAAAAATATTGAATAAAAAGATAATAATATGATCGTAATGCATGTCTAAAAATCTTGTGTAAATAGATAGGACGTGCATTATGGGAAATTCACTAGGGAGAGATATTGTCATCGATATAATTGTCGGTGCGATCTTAAATGAAATGCGCAAAAACCGTATCAAGATTTTACTTGCGGAACATAGTATATCCGCAAAAGACTTAGCTTTAAAAATCGGTAAAGAAGCACAGACGTTAAGGCGTTATGTGCGCCATGAAGCTGAACCGCGTCTGGAAATGGCAAATGCAATCGCAGAGGCGCTTGGCGTGAGCGTCGATGAAGTGCTTGGAGTCGATGAGATTACTCAAATCAAAACTGAGAAAAATCGAATGTTGCCAGTGTACGGCGCAGCCGAAGGGGGCGAGGGTTTCGATATTACGAACGTCACAGAGCCCATCGACGCTATTGAAGCCCCGCCTTATTTGGTGAGTAGCCCAACCGCTTACGCGGTCTATGTCGCCGGGGATTCGATGGAGCCAAGATATAATGCGGGAGAAATTTTGTTCGTCCATCCCGGCAAACCTGTTAAAGCTGGTGATTCGGTTGTTGTACAATTTTCAAATGGCGACACAAATCACGCGATGGTAAAAACGTATAAAAAAATGGATAACGATAAAATTTATTTGTCGCAATATAATCCCCAAAAAAACCTTACGTTTCCGCGCAAAACAGTAAAAAATATTCATAAGATTGTTGGCACGGTTTATTAAAAAGATAAAAAACTTATTGCTTTATTAATCTTTTATAGGCTATCTAGGGTCATCAACGACCTTGGAGAGCCACAATGGGATTCTTTAAAAGCACCCTTGAATTTCTAACCCTTCTTATTTTCATTGTCGCCGTTTTTATCGGCATGGAACTTCTGTGCATAGCTAACGACGCGTGTTACGCGTCCTTGACGCGGCCATTTATCAATGAGTGAAGCAGCGTTGTTGACCGTCGATGAGGCGGCAAAAGAAATATTTACGGATGGCAAGACGCCAACGAACCGCAAGCGCATGTATAAGCTCATACACAGCGGTCAAATCGAATCGCTACAATGTGCAGAGCGGGGGCATCACTTAATTCCACGTCGCGCAATCGCCAAGCTTCGAGGCGACGATGAGTAAGTGCAAGACGTGTGGCGATAGTGGCTGGATTGAAACGTGCCAAAGTCACCCAGAAATGAAACAAGTATCACCCTGCCCCAATTGCGGCTCTAACGTTATAAAAAAAGAAAAAGAATATGTGTCTGGCCGTGAGGATGCATTACGGGAAATCGCGGAAACGATCAACGGTGAGCGAGAAGAACTGTACGGTAAGGCCGTTGATAATTTCGCCAAAATAGCGGGCGGTTGGTCGCTCATTTGCGATAAAGAAATTAGCCCTATGCACGTTGCCCTGATGATGACGTGGCTGAAAATCGCACGGCTTACAAAAACCATCGACCATGATGATTCGTGGATCGACGGCGGCGGGTACATGGTTCTTGGCTATGAAGTGGGCCAGTACATGCAAGAACTTAAAGAGATACAACAATGATGAGCTCTGGCGGCATCTGCATAGCTTGTAAATCGGTTGATACTGAATGGTTGATGCAAGTTGGAAAGCAAAACGAGTATGGATGCAACGATTGTAGCACCATATGGCGACTCCCCATTCCAACGCATGAAGCGGTATATGACGATTCGCTTACACAATACGTGGAAAAAGGAGACGAACCTTGACATCAAAGAACAAGGCGAGGGGTTACGCGCTTGAGCATGAAACTGTAGCGCATTGGAAAAAATTAGGTGCGGAGTGCAAGCGCGTATTCGCGTCGGGTGCTTACAAAGATTATCTGCCTGATGAAAAAGGCGACCTGATGTTGGCGGGTTTTATAGTCGAATGTAAAAGAAAAAAGACGGGTTTTCGCTTCCTGTATAAGTCACTGAAGCAAGACGATGTCGATATTTTGGTCATTCGTCAGGACGCGTTACCGGGGAAAACGATAGAACGGCTATACGTCATGCCCGAAAAAACGGTTGAAGCGTTAATGCGTCAAACGGGCGTAATTAAATGACAAAACGCGCCTATCAGAAATTTGAGCGTAACAAACGTGATTTTTATCGTACCCCGTATAAAGCTGTAGCTCCCCTTTTACCGTTTTTAAAGCCAAACACACGTTTCCATGAGCCATGCGCGGGTGACGGTACATTAATAAAACACCTCGAAAAGTCAGGCCACATTTGCACTTGCGCCGGGGACATTACACCCGTCGCAAATGATAATCCATTTGCTGATTGCGGCATCCAACTTCAAGACGCGTTAAATCTCAAAAAATGTAACGGTGAAATGTTCATCACTAACCCACCTTGGACGCGGAGTATTTTAGAGCCCCTTATTCAAAAATTTGTCGAGCTATCGCCCGTAACGTGGCTGTTATTCGACGCCGATTATATGCATCTAAAAAGAGCCATTCCGATGCTCAAGTTATGCCGACGCATTGTTTCAGTTGGACGTATCTCATGGTTTGGCGGCACAACTGGGTTTGATAATTGCGCTTGGTATCAATTTGCAAACTCGAACGATCAGCCCACAGAATTTTATGGGAAAGCAGCATGAGCGCAGAAATCATAGAGTGCCAATGGCTACCAAAAGATGATGATGATGCCATTGAAAAATACATTCGAGATGGTTGGGATATCCGAATTCAAGACGATATTCATCATGGCTATCATGCCGTATTAGCGGTGCGGCGGGTTGAAGAATGAGCGCACCCTTTGGAAACAAAAACGGATTTGAACTGCACGGCATTCGTCATGTGTCGTCATCATCCATAAACCTTTGGGAATCAAACCCGGCACTCTGGATAGCGCAATATCTATTGAAATTAAAACGGCCACCTAGTGCAGCTATGTGGCGTGGCATCGTTGTCGAAGATGCAGTTGTTGGGGCGTTGACCATGTTTGGTGGAAAGGGGGCTGTAAGAGATTTAAAGTTTCATATTAGAGCAGCACTCAAAAAATTCGATACTGAAATCGTTATCGCCGATGAAAAAACGACAAGGGAACGCGACGCCATAGAGCCGATGGTTGAACTGGCATTAAAAGAATTAAAAAAATACGGAGAGCCCGAATTTTCAGTCGATGGTGCGCAGCAAAAAGTTGAAATCAATTGCCACGGCGACGGTTGGAAGCTGCCTATAATTGGATACCTTGATCTCGTATACCCGCGTCACGGGTTAGTCGTTGACCTCAAAACGACCATGCGTATGCCGTCATCAATGATGGCGTCGCACCGTCGGCAGCGGTGCATTTACCAGCGTTGCATGGGCAACCAGCAAGTTAAATTTTTATATGTCACTCCCAAGAAATCGGGGTGGCTTGAAGATGGCGACGTTGATGAAGAATTGGCGAAAATCAAATCGCAAATGAACCGCCTGGAACGGTTCTTGAAGCTATCGGATGATCCTAAATTTTTAGCATCGATCATCCCCGTCGATCCGACGCACTTCTATTGGTCGGATTGTATAGATCACCGCAAAGAAATTTTCGGCATCTAGCCGAAACCGACGCCGCACGGGTTGCGGCATGACTCGAAAAAGGAGAACTCAAAATGATTGAAATTGATGAAGGCCAAGAAGGTAGTGGCGGTCCTTATATTAATTGGCATGTGCAAGCCAGCCAGGATGAATCGGCAGCGGCGCGAAGTTTCTCTTTGTGGGACGGCGACACGCGCACCGACATAACGGGCGTTTTTAAAAAAGGCGTTGTTCTTGATATTCAAAGCCTCAAAACGGGCTGGGGAAAATTCAACGAACCCTGGAAGTGGAACGAAGTGACCAGTCGCATGATGCCTAACCCGTCCCAAGGTGAGGACAAATGGCAAAAGGGTTTTTCGATTATCGTCGCACTCAACAAAAATGATACGGCCTTGTGGCAGCAACATGGCGCGGGTGTTTTCAAATGCCTTACGCATTTGGCTCCGCAACTTAGAGACGGCGAGAGCGGTAAATTGCCAAAGGTTAAAATGACGGGCGTTGAAAAACTCGACTACGGCGAAGGGAAACCGAAAACCGCTTACGCTAAACTAGAGGTTGTCGATTGGATAGACCCGCCAGATTGCTTGAAAGAACAAAGCCTGGATATCGACGTTGCGGATGATGACGACGACGACGATAGCGATGGGTTTTAGTGATGGCTCCGAAACGTTACCCGAAAAAACGGCCTAACGAATTTTTACAGGAGATTACGCTTTGCCGAATTGAACGTGGATTGACGCAAAAAGACGCGTCAATTCTCGCTAATATGTCTAAAACACATTTAGATAAAATCGAACGCGGCGAAAACAGCCCATCGGTCTACACGCTTGATCGGTTGCTTAATGTCTACGGGTTAGAGCTAGGCATTGTCCCGGTTGGGCAGTCGCACCAAAAATGACATGGGTATTGGTCATGCTCTGTTTGCACGGGCCTGTTGATCCATCGATCAAGGTCGTCGCTGTGTTTGATGATCCGAAGCAGTGCAAGGTAATGCTTGAGGAATTTTCAAAACTCAGCGACGGCTATTTTTGTCTACCGGGTAAAAAATAATGTGGCGGCAGAGGTTAATCAATTGGCTGAAACGCCGTAAGCAAATCGGGCCGAAGCATACGCCGCGTATCATTGAAAAATATCATAAAGCAAAAATGCCTGGACGACGGCGCACTAAGAGAGAGAAAGCGGCAGGAATGCAATGATGGTTGCACGTTACGAGACATACGGCCCTGGCTTAATCGCGCAGGGCTACGACATAACGCCACTACACGGGAAGCGTCCTAAATTAGAGGCGTGGCAAAAACGCCCGCAAGAAGTGCTAGAATTCACAAAATACGGCAAAAGCAATATTGGCGTTCTGTGTGGCGGCGAAAGTAATATCGTTGCTGTGGACGTAGACGTGTACAGTGAAAACGTATCACAGCTTGTGCAAAAGGCCGTCATAGATGAACTAGGGTTTGCTCCCCAACGCATCGGCCAAGCTCCAAAAACGTTATTCGTGTTTCGTTGCACAGAGCCGATGAAGAAAACAAAAACGGCAGTATTCGAAATCGACAACAAGGAATGCGCCGTCGAAATTCTAGCCGAAGGTCAACAATTTGTTGCATCAGGCATCCACCCTGACACAAAAAAGAAATATAGTTGGGTCGATGATTCGATAGTAGATGTCAGCGTTGACGGGTTGACGAAGGTAACGCCGTCGCAGTTGCATCAATTCATTGCATCCATGAACAGCCTACTCGCAACGTATGGCGAAAAGAAAGGCCGCAAGACCAATGGTGAAGCTGCTACGCAACTCGATTGGTTCGCAACCAATGAACTAGAAGGAAAGAAAAAGGAAATCGATATAGCCCTGGCGCACATCGATAATAATGATTGGCACTACGACGATTGGGTGCAGATGGCTCATGCCATCAAAGGCGCACTAGCGGATGACGGCCTGGAACTATGGCACAGATGGTCAAAACGATCTCAAAAATATGATGACGCCGAAACGGACAGAGTTTGGGAGAGTATCAAAGATGTAAAAAGCGTTGGCGCGGGAACGATATTTTATTTAGCAAAAGAATATGACTTTGATATCGGAACGTTTAGGCGTGAGAGTGAACAAATAACAACGCCGCAACAGCCAAGCGCGATACCTTTTATACCGTGGAACGACATCACGGGGGGCGACGGTGCGGATGATTTTGTCGAGAACGTACTAGGTACAGGACAAATGAGCGTCCTGTACGGCGAATCGAATACCGGGAAAACATTTTTCGTTCTTGATCTCTGCATTCACGTCGCATTCGGTTGGGATTGGAACGGTAACGAATGCGATAAAGGCGGTGTAATTTATGCGGCGCTGGAAGGTGCGCACGGCATACGTAACCGAATAGCCGCCTTTAAACACTATGCGAAAGAACGCATAAACGATGAAACGCCAGACTTTGAAGCGATAACAACAAATATCGATTTACTTAGCGAAGATGGCGACACAAAAACTCTAATTGATGCAGTAAATGAACGCCAGAAGGGGTTTAAATCGCCTCTGAGGCTGATCGTCATTGATACCCTAGCCAGAGCCCTCTCAGGCGGCAATGAGAACTCTAGCGAAGATATGGGGCGTCTGGTGATACATGCCGACGCCATCCGAAAAGAAACAGGCGCACACGTTTGTTTCGTACACCATAGTGGTAAGGATCAAGCCAAAGGTGCTAGGGGGCATAGCTCACTTAGAGCCGCAACGGATACGGAAATAGAAGTAATACGCAATCAAGACGAAAATATCAGTGCCGCAAAAGTCACAAAACAACGTGAATTTGAAGGCGGGCAGCAATGGTATTTCAAACTTGAATACGTCGAATTAGGCACAAATAGAAGAATGAAATCGTTTGGAAGCTGTGTCGTTACACCAGCCGATACCGATGAAGTTTCCAACATTATGCAGCCCAAAATTAAGTTCACCGATAATCAGGCGTTAGTCGTTTCGACGTTAAAACGGCTGATCGATGAGCATGGAATTCAGCGTGAGGGATATGATCGTCGCAGCATTGCAATCGAACAATTATATGATGAATTGGACGGCAGATTTAACGAAAAACGGTTCATAAATAACCAAACAATAATGCGTGTTTTAAATTCTCAGAAGCTAAAAAACACCATCACAGTTTTTGAAAAAACGGTCTGGTTGGTCGAAAGAGCATCACAGTCAACATCACACTAATATCACACTTTTTAAAAAACTGTGATGTTGGCGTAAGTATTTGAAAAGGAACGGTAATATGAATTCTATTATTGTTGCATCACAGAAAACATCACACTTTTCGTATCATCACATCACATCACAGTACATATATAGGTACTGTGATGTTGTGATATTGTGATATTGTGATGCGGCATCACAAAAAGAAACGCCCCGACGTGATAACGAATTTTGAGGATGTCGGGAACGAAACCGCTGAAGCGATCTATCATGCACTAAAGCCCCTTGATGAGATGGTGCATCAAATGGAGATGCGATGGGGCGTGGATCGATTAGTCGGATTAGTCTCCATCGATACCGCGCAGCGATTTGGCAGCGCCAAGGCTAAATTGGATGCAGCGGTGCAGCGGGGTGACGTGGGGGCGGTGAAGAAAAAAGCGGCGGTGATGATTAGAGCGTGGAAGGCGTTGAATGATGAAGCAACGAAAAATGGGTACGTTGGGCTTGATCCTACTGTTTGGACTTGCCGGGTGGCTGGCGGTGGAACTTATGCGATATGTCAGTCGAACGCTGAAGCGCATAAAGTATCAAAAGACCTTGAGGGCTATCGGGTATTTTCGCTAGAGGAAGTGGCGAGGCTGATCGATACAAAATTTGAAATGGTTGGCGCGGTGAAAGATAGCTTTCCCGATGCGACAATCAAAAAAGCTGGGCGTGTTGAGTTAAATGACGATATCCCTTTCTGATCGCGTCAAGCGTGAGGTGAAAGATGCGCCGGGTTTAATCGGTTTGTTTTTCGACGCGGCGGCATTAGAGCGTCGGTTGCCCAGAGCGGTGGATTTGCGAGCGAAAGGTTGTTGGCCCGAATTTGCCGATGATCCACATTTAGCGTTTGGCTATCATGATATCGAAGTGCGTGAAGGCGCAGCAACGTCGAATGAGGTAACACGTTACGACCTGGCGTGGGAAATTACGCCGTTGTTGGATGAGGATGATAGAAAGCTCGTATGGGCAGCGGCCTATAGTGCCTCTAGGAGAGCCAGGGGAGCCCGCTGGAAGGCTATCTCGAAACTTTTGCACTGTCACCCCGCCACAGCCAAGAGACGCTTTGAGCGGGCAATGTGGACGCTGTGGGCTAAGTTGTTAGTCGAAACGTCATAACGTTAAATTATCTTTATAGTGATAATTTTATCACAATGTTGACTTTGTGCATCAAAATCGTCTAAAAATAAATATGTTAGGGGCTCTGCCCCTTTTTTCTCTCCTACTAAACTGAAAAGTGACGGCGTTCGTCTCCTGGCGTCGTCACTTTTTTTTGAAAGAGTTATTTTGATTTACAGCGGCTACACCGAAAAGATTGGTGAGAATACGTTTTCTCTGTTTCTGATACTTGAAGGGTTTGCCTCAAGAGAAGCGGCGAGAGAATTTATGCACGTTCTGATGGACCCGTATACTGATGAAGATGAACCAACGAGGCATTGATGTCTGACTTACCGAAGCTGACAATTAAGCAAGAGAAGTTTGCGCGACAATACGTTGGGCCTTGTGAGGGGAACGCTTCAGCGGCGTATAAAGCCGCCTACAATGCGAAGAATATGAGCGATGAGGTTGTAAGAGTTAAAGCGTGTGAATTACTGAAGAACGGTAACGTAGCGGTAATGGTTGATCGGCTAAAAGCGGAATATTCTGCTCAAGAAGCTATCACCGTCGAGGAAATTAGCGGCGCGTTGCGCCGTGCGGTGGAAGGCGCGGCGGCGGCGGGCCAGTGGTCGGCGGTGTCCCAAGCGACCTTGGGATTGGCGAAATTGGGGGGTCTTTTGGTCGAAAAACGGCAGATTTCCGTTGATGACGAAGGTGCGCACCTAGACGCCGTGTCGGCTCTAGCAGAGGTTCCGCGCCGTAAGCGCAGCGACGATGAAGAAACCGTCGTCCCGCTTGCTAAAACAGGGTGATTTGTAAACTATTTGTAAACATTGGCTGTAAGTCATTGATATTAAACGCATGACCGTCAGGTTAATCCCCTGACGTTGCCCCGATTCGGGCGTCGATTTGGTTTGATATGGTCGAGGCCCCCCCTAAAAAATGCGGGCGGGGCGTAAATTATTTGTACCGCCCCCGCGTCAAATTTAGAGCAATTTTATGGCCGCTGAAAAAAAATTCGTTTGGAAAAATTTTATAAAACGCTACTACGACGACCCGGCAGGGTTTAGCGAGCATGTGATAAAAATGCCACCATTGGGGTGGCAACGCGAAGTGATGGAAGCTATCGCAAAAGGCGAACGTAGGCTATCCCTGCGCAGTGGTCACGGCGTTGGGAAAAGTTCGTGCGCTGCGGCAATAATACTCTGGTTTCTGTTAACCCGTTACCCCTGCAAGGTTGTTGTCACCGCTCCCACGGCATCCCAACTCTACGATGCTCTATTCGCTGAATTGAAGGGGCGTTTAAAGGAAATGCCGAAGGCCGTCAGCAAGCTTCTTGAGGCAACGAGTGACCGTGTCGTTTTAAAAAGCAGCCCAACCGAAGCTTTTTGCAGTGCCAGGACAAGCTCAAAAGAGCGTCCCGAATCGCTTGCGGGCGTTCACAGTGAAAACGTTTTGCTGATAGCGGATGAGGCTAGTGGCATTCCTGAAGAAGTGTTTGAAAGTGCGGCTGGCTCCATGTCGGGTCACAACGCTACAACCCTGCTTCTAGGTAACCCGGTACGCGGCCAGGGCTTCTTCTATCGAACGCATACGGAATTATCGAATGATTGGTGGACTAAAAAGGTTTCTTGCTCCGACAGCCCTTTGGTTGCGGCTG
>CAYFGZ010000116.1:0-10714 GCA_964342575.1 uncultured Nisaea sp.
AATGTTGCAATCGCTTTATCTGAAATCGAAGCTGGAACCGGTCTCTCGGGCAGCAATGTTGTAACTAGGGAGATAATCCCTCCTGGTTACAAAGTGGCCATTTGCGATATACCAGAGGGAAGCCCCATAAAAAAATATGACGTAACGGTTGGCTTTGCAAAAATGGATATCCTAGCTGGAACAATGCTACATAATCATAACATCGAATTCAAAGAATTTGACCGCGACTATGCGTATTCCAAACATTTTAAACCTATCCAATTACTCGCAGAAAAGGATAGAACCACATTTCAGGGCTATAAAAGGCCTGATGGACGCGCCGGCACTAGAAATTTCATTTCCATAGTATCAACTGTAAATTGTTCCGCAACAGTGGTTCACGCAATAGCTGATTACTTTACAGAAACGCGGATGGAGACGTATCCAAATGTAGATGGTGTTGCTGCATTTAGCCACAATACAGGCTGCGGTATGGAGATGACGGGCGAGCCGATGGATTTACTCCATCGAACACTCGCAGGTTATATAAAACATCCCAATGTTGCTGCTAGCTTGGTTGTGGGATTGGGGTGTGAAAGATGTCAAGTCGGCGGTTTATTTGAATCACAAAAGTTAGATCCTGGTATAAGTCTGAGGACACTTGTCATGCAAGAGTCGGGCGGAACGAGGAAAACTATTTCACAAGGCATAAGTATCGTTGAGGAACTCCTGGAGCAAGCCAATCAATTTCAACGGGAAACGGTATCGGCCAGACATATAATGGTCGGCCTGCAGTGTGGAGGTTCAGATGGATTTTCATCCATAACTGCAAACCCTTCGCTTGGTAAAGCCATTGATATCCTTTCCTTGCATGGTGGAACAGGTATTTTATCAGAGACCCCGGAAATATATGGAGTAGAACACACTCTGACCGCAAGGGCAGCGTCGGTAAAAATTGGAAAGAAACTGATAGAACGGATTCGGTGGTGGAAAGATGAGTACGCTGTTGACCGAGACGTCCAAATTAACGGCACTGTAAGCCCTGGAAATCAACGCGGAGGTCTAGCCAATATTCTAGAAAAATCGCTTGGAGCGTCAATGAAAGGAGGAACAGGACCGTTGATGGAAGTCTATAAATACGCGGAACCCGTAACCGCGAACGGTTTCGTGTTTATGGACACCCCGGGGTTTGATCCAGTATCTGCAACGGGCCAGATAGCAGGCGGCGCAAATCTGATAGCCTTCACGACGGGTCGGGGGTCTTGTTTCGGGGCAAAGCCAAGCCCTTCTATAAAACTAGCCACCAATACCCCAATGTTCGAACGACTAGAGGAAGATATGGATATTAATTGTGGAGCGATATTGGATGGAGAAGTTGACGTCGACGGAATGGGCCAACGCATTTTCGACTACTTCTTGCTAATTGCCTCTGGAAAAAAAACCAAAAGTGAAGAACTCGCGTTAGGAAGACACGAGTTTGTTCCTTGGAACATTGGAATTACAGGCTAACGAATTTGTCTTTTTTTCTACTCTGGGTGTCGCATACGTGCGCCAGAGGGATCGTAAAATGCGCTAAGGGTTGCTTCAGCTGGAAAAAGTTCTCCCGCAATGTCTATTTTATAGTTCGACCCAACGAGATCATTTTCCATCTCGCCCTTCTCTATAGGAATATAACCAAGACCCACCGCTCCTCCTAAAAAATGACCAAAATTTCCCGACGTTATTCTGCCTACCGGCTTCCCATCCCTTAAAATAGGTTCGTTATGGAAAAGAAGGGGCGAAGGGTCCTTCAAACAAAATTGAACAAGACGCCGTTTCAACCCCTCTTCTTTTTTCTTAATAACGGCAGATTTTCCAATAAAATCACCATATTTATTGGCACTTTTATCAAGTTTCACCGCAAACCCCAAACCTGCCTCCAAAACATGATCCTCATCCGTTATATCATGACCAAAATGACGATAAGCCTTTTCGAGGCGACATGAGTCTAACACATGCATGCCGCAAAGCTTTAGGCCAACCTCGCTGCCCACCTCCATTAAAATATCAAATGCATGAACAGCCATGTCCGTTGGGACATAAATTTCCCATCCCAGCTCCCCAACATAACTAATCCGATGCGCTCTGGCCAACCCCATACCAATTTCTATTTCTCGCGCCGTACCAAACGGAAAACTCACGTTGGAGAAATCGTCATAACATACACCTTCCATGACTTTTCGTGCCTTTGGTCCCATCACAGAAAATACCGCCTCAGAGCTAGTAACATCAGTAACGATACAATTGGCATCCTCTGGCAGATTCCTTTTAAGCCATGAAAGATCTCTAGTAGCAGAAGCAGCTGAAGTGACAATTAAAAATGCATTTTCAGAAAGACGAGTAACTGTCAAATCGGCTTCGATACCTCCCCTTTGGTTCAACCATTGTCCGTAAACTATTCTGCCAACGTCCACCTCCACATTATTTGCCATAACTTTTTGCAGCACGGATAACGCATCTCTTCCTTCCAAGCGAAATTTGGCAAAAGAACTCATGTCAAAAAGCCCTACACCATTTCTAACAGCGAGGTGTTCTTTTGCCGCGAAATCAAACCAATTCTGCCTCTTCCATGAGTATTGATATTCCGGAAGCCGTTTTCCATTGTCTTCATTTGGAGGTAAAAACCAATTCGCCCTTTCCCATCCAGCTGTTTCACCAAAGCAGGCTCCGTAATCCTTTAATCTATGATGAACCGCGCTTCTTCTGATCCCTCTTGCAGAGTTGAATTGCCTGTACGGGAAATGGTCTGCGTAGAGCAAACCTAGTGTCTCTTTTGATCGCTGAAAAAGATAGGTTTTATTATTTTGAAAAGATTGCATGCGGCGAATATCAACATCCCAAAGATCAAATGGCGGTTCTCCGCCATCCATCCATTCCGAAAGAGCTTTTCCCGCTCCACCAGCTGATTGTATGCCGATCGAATTAAACCCGCACGCAACAAAAAAATTTTTGAGATGGGGTGCCTCGCCGAGCAGATAGCGATTATCGGGAGTGAAACTTTCAGGTCCATTAAAAAATAACTGAATACCAGTATTTTCTAGAATAGGCAGTCTTCTTGTCGCACCTTCAAGAATTGGTCCAAAATGCTCTATATCTTGAGGCAATTCATCAAAGCAAAAATCTTCGGGTATCCCCTGATCACCCCAAGGTTTCGCTACCAATTCAAATGCGCCGATTAAAAGTTTTCCAGCATCTTCCTTGTAGTAAGTGCATTCATCCGGGACCCTCAAGACGGGCAAATCGTGGGGCAAATTTTTAATAGGCTCTGTGACAGCATAAAAGTGCTCATTGGCATGAAGCGGAATGTTCACGCCGGCCATCGCCCCGACTTCCCTTCCCCACATCCCCGCACAGTTTACAACATAATCCGACTGTATTTCACCATCACCGGTCACAACACCTTTAACCTGACCTCGCTTACAACAGACGTCAGTCACTTTGACATTTTCAAAAATCATAACACCATTTGATCGGGCGCCTTTTGCTAATGCTAGAGCTATGTTTGAAGGATCAGCCTGACCGTCACTTGGGAGGAAAACACCTCCAACAGCATCTTCAGTATATAGGAGGGGATAGTATTTTTTTATATCGGAGGGGAGCAATTCTTCGGCATCAAGCCCAAAATTTTTTGCCATTGCAACACCACGTTTAAGCTCCTCCAAGCGATCATTCGTTAGCGCTAACGAGAGCGACCCGTGCCGCTTATATCCCGTAGCAACGCCTGTCTCTTCTTCTAAGCGGTCATACAAATCTGCAGAGTACATAGCTAACCTGGTCATATTTAGAGTTGCACGCAGTTGCCCTATTAAACCAGCGGCGTGCCATGTTGTCCCACTAGTTAGTTGTTTCCGTTCCAATAAAATGATATCGCGCCACCCTATTTTTGCTAAATGATAAGCAACCGAGCACCCTATAACTCCACCACCAATAATGACAACTCTAGCTTTGCTTGGAATTTGAGACATTATGGCATCCTTTTAGCCCTAGTTTTCTTTTATTTTACATGCTCGTAGAACAATGAACTATGATGATGTAACCTCAACCTCTTGTCTTTTAAAACGAAGATAGAGTCCGCTAACAATAATCAAATGCACAAGGTTGAATGCAAATCCACCTACAAAGGCAAAAGCGTAGGAACCTGTCAAATCGAAAATATGACCCGCCATCCATCCCCCAATCGCCATTCCAATTCCGGCCGCTAAATACTGAGCCGCAACCCTCCATCCGATTTGTTTTACGGGAAACCAGAGCCTTATTATGAGCGGATAACAGGGCATAATCCCAGCAAAACCTAGCCCAAACAATGCAGCTGCTACATACAAGCCGGCTAAACTATCAACAGCGGCGAAAACTAATAACATTGTGGCCTGGCTCGCTGAACCAATCAATAGAGTTACAATCGGTCCGACCTTATCAGACAGCATTCCAAAACCTATTCTACTAAAAAACCCAACCGCCATAAGCACAGATAATAAACGAGCTGCATCGACGGTCGAATACCCCAAATCGGTTCCATGACTAACCAAATGCACCACTGGCATAGCCATAGCGGAGCAACAACATATCACTGCTATCCACAGTAGTAATTGTAAATTCAGGGAACTCATGCCTAAGGGCAGATTTCTCCCACTGATCTCAGTTTCCATTTTTGAATCTTCGATATTTTCGGGAGGACGATATCTAATTAACCAGACCATTGGCAGCATTGCACATATTGCGAATATACCAAAATAGAGAAATGTTTGACGCCAACCAACCGTATCGTTCAAGTGTTGAAAGATAGGAGGCCAGATAACACCCGCCAGACCTTGCCCAGAGGCAATAATTGCAACCGCCAACCCCCGGCGTCGGTCAAACCATTTCATCCCATTTGCAATCAATGGGGCGATCATGGCTGATTTTCCAAACAAGCCTATCAAAAGACCGTTTGCTATCCAGAGAGTCCACCGTCCCTCCGTAAAACTAACCATAAAAGCCCCAAACGCTATCATCAATGCCCCAAATAATGCCGGTTGCCAAATACCTCTGCGATCCATCCATAGGCCCATCAAAATTCCTCCAACGCCGGCTCCTAACATCATTAGCGAATAGGCGAAAGACGGCACCCATCTAAGAGTACCCAAATCGGATGCGATAGGCTTGAGCGATACAAAAAGAATATTGGGTGCTCCGAGGCCAATTGTATTTAAACCCAATGAACAGAATATTATCACCCAGCCGTACGGAACTTCGATACTAGTTTTTTGATCTAAGACCATGGACCCGTCCAACTCTAATGAAATCCGTTGTACTAAACCCTACAGCCACTCTTTTTTCATTAGCGAAAGACTACGAATTTTCACAACTCAACTGGAATCTTATATATCGATATAAATAGATACAATAGAGGACAGGAAAAAGAAATGAATATCGGAGACTTGTTAATTGTTTGTTAATAATAAATAAACCTGGAATTAGATCCAGTTTCAGCAAATGCTGAGGACAGTTTTCTAGCATGAACCATTTGTCCAAAAATAACACTACTAGTAGCCTTGGAGAGGTTAATATGAGCATCGGCTTTAGAATTTTAAAACGTCAACAACGAGTAAATTTAGACTTGGCCAAAGAATTTTTAGATCTCCCTGTTGCAAATGTTAGCGACAGCATGTGGCGCATGACCGCTGGCGGGCCGAAATTGCGCCCTATGCATCAATCTGGACAGATGGCGGGTCCTGCTCTTACCGTCAAATCCCGTCCCGGAGACAACTTAATGCTTCACAAGGCTATAGACATAGCAGAACCCGGTGACGTTATTGTCTGTGATGCTGGCGGAGACCTTACAAATTCTCTGATGGGCGAGCTCATGTTAGCCCATGCAGTCAAGCGTGGCGTTGGGGGATTTGTCTTGAATGGCGCAGTCCGAGATGTCCTTGCATTTCTTGAAGTTAATTTACCAGTATTTGCAGCCGGTGTGAGTCACCGTGGACCATACAAAGACGGTCCTGGAGAAATAAATGTGCCCTTGGCTCTGGATGGCATGATAATTGAACCTGGCGACTTAGTAATTGGAGATTGGGACGGTGTGCTATCAATTCCTTTTGATGCTGCCAAAGATATACTTGAAAAAACCAAAAGTAAGCAAACTGCAGAAATTGAGCAAATGAATTCTATCAATGCCGGAAATAGCGATCGATCCTGGGTGGATAAAATACTCGAAGAACGGGGATGCCAGATGCCTTAATAGTTCCGTACTTTTCTAATCATCTTTGTTACTGACTTTATTAACCCATTTTTAGAATCGCGTGTCTACTATCCAGGAATTCTTCAAAAGTCTGGATAGCAAAGTCCAAATCAGCATCCGTCATAGGCAAGGATAGATTCATCATGCATCGTCTCGCGTGATATACACCTCCATTAAGCATATCTAAATGCATCAAATCTCGTTTTCTACTTGCTACAGGGTCGATTATTGGCCTTAGAACCGGCTTATCTGTGAAATGCACGTTACTCATTGAACCTATGCCGGTTACCTGGATAGGAAGAGATCGCTTTTCTACGCAGTTGGTGAGCCGTTTCCTAAATACGTCTCCTTTTTCATTAAGCACCTTACAAGCTTCTGGCGTAAATAATTGTGTGAGCCCAGCAAGACCAGCTGTCATTGTCATAATATTATTATTGAAAGTGCCGGCATGGGGCCAGGCTCCCTTAGATTTAGGATTGAAGCCCTCCATAATATCAGCTCTGCCTCCAAAACCACCAAAAGACACCCCTCCTCCAAGGTATTTTCCAAGAGTGATCAAATCAGGCAAAATATCTAATTCTCCATGACGTCCACCTGGGGCTAGGCGAGAAGTCATTACTTCATCGAAAATTAATAACGCACCTACTTCCTGGGTGGCTTCTCTCAAAGTCTCCAGAAATTCTGTTGTAGCAGGAATGCAGCCGCTCGATCCCATCATTGGTTCGACAATGATGCAAGCTAGATCGTCTGCAATGCGTTTTATCGAATCACGGGCGGCTTCCGGATCATTGTAGGGAATTAACGTAATATCATAAGGCGCATTGATTGGAGAAGGAGAAGCGAAATAGAGCACGCCACCGTGGTAGCCCCCCTGCATTGCCATCACTTGTGAACGCCCTGTAAAAGCTCTTGCGGCCCCTATAGCCATAAGGTTTGCCTCGGTCCCCGAATTTGTGAACCTGACTAGATCAAGTGCCGGAAAACGATCAACAATTACTTGGGCCAATCGAGCTTCCATGAGGTTTGGCCCTCCCAATACTATGCCGTCTCGAACAGCAGTCTCTATAGCAGCCTGAATAATAGGGTTATCATGGCCATAAATCCCCGCGGTATATTCACCAAGAAAATCAACCAATTTGTGGCCATCCGCATCGTACAGATAAGCACCTTCCCCCTTCGCAAAAGTCAACGGATAGGGTGCATAGTGCAAAACTGTCCGAGTGTTTCCACCTGGCATTACTTCAGCCGCCTTCGAATGCATTGCCGCACTCTTGGGATTACGCTGTATAAAATTCTCTTCGGCTTCAATATATGAACTTTCTAAATCCGCGTTCACCAATATAGCCGTCATCCTAGCCTCCCGTTGATTACTTTCACGCCCCTGTGTTGCTCGTATTTTCTTTGATCACAATTGGAGTTATCCGATTCGTAGTAAAAAAACCATCCTGAAACTTAATAGGCGCCTCATTCCTTGTTAAAAAAGTTAATAAATATTTCTCTAAACAGCCTACTTTTCGCCATAATTCAAAAGATATGACCTTTATATTAAAAACCTACTTAGGCCCTGACACAGCAATACGATAAAGTACTAAAAGATACAAGTTTGCACCAATGAGTTAAGGACAGAAAAAATGATACCGCGCTATTCTCGGCAAGTCATGACTAAAATTTGGGAACCGGAAAATAAGTTTCGCATTTGGTTTGAAATCGAAGCGCACGCCTGTGACGCTCAGGCGAAATTGGGAACCATTCCCAAGAAAGCCGCAAAGCAAGTTTGGGAACGAGGAGCTTTTGATATAGATCGCATTGATAAAATCGAAGCAGACGTGAAACACGACGTCATCGCCTTTCTAACCAATCTAGCGGAATATGTTGGTCCAGAAGCAAGATTTGTTCACCAAGGAATGACGTCGTCAGATGTTCTAGATACATGCCTCTCGGTTCAGCTATGTCAGGCTGCGGATATTCTCTCCAACGACCTTGATCAGTTGCTTGCTGCTTTAAAGAAAAAGGCCAACGAATATAAACTTACGCCAACTGTTGGGCGCAGCCACGCTATCCACGCGGAACCAACAACATTTGGCCTTAAGTTAGCCAGTTTTTACGCCGAATTTGATCGGAATAAAGAACGCCTAAAGAACGCTCGAAAAGAAATTTCGACCTGTGCTATTTCTGGACCAGTAGGCACGTTTGCGAGTATTGACCCAGAAGTTGAAAAACATGTAGCTAAGAAGCTTGGCCTTCAAGTGGAACCCGTGTCGACGCAAATTATTCCACGAGATCGGCATGCTATGTTCTTTGCCATTTTGGGTGTTATCGCAAGCTCACTGGAACGCCTAGCTGTGGAAATCCGACATCTTCAAAGAACGGAAGTCCGAGAAGCCGAAGAATTTTTTTCTGCCGGCCAGAAGGGCTCTTCCTCTATGCCACACAAACGCAACCCCGTGCTCACAGAGAATGTAACAGGTCTGACTCGATTGTTACGAGGGCATGTTATTCCAGCTATGGAAAACGTTGCCTTATGGCACGAAAGAGATATATCACATTCTTCAGTAGAGCGGGTGATTTCCCCGGATGCGACAATAGCATTGGATTTTGCATTAGCCCGAATGACAAACGTCGTCGAGAAGCTGATAATTTATCCTGACAACATGCAAGCAAACCTCGACAAGCTTGGAGGTTTAATACACTCGCAAAGGATACTTTTAGAATTAACCCAGAGGGGAATGAGTAGGGAAGCCTCCTATGAAGTGGTTCAGCGAAATGCTATGCCAGCTTGGGTTGAAGGCAAGGATTTTAAGGTACTTCTCAAAAATGATTCCGATGTTAGAAATTATTTAAACGAAGATGAGATCGACAAACTCTTTGATCTCAGTTTTCACCTAAAACACGTCGACACAATTTTCAATCGGGTATTTAAAAATCAAGTATAGGCCTTGATACTGCGACCTATGTTTCTAAATTCACTTCAATATAATCTCTAATTTGTCTCGGAGCTTAATGCTTTTTAAGCATATCGACGTATCAAAACAAAGAACTTCCAAGCCCGCCTCTATTCCGCCTAAAAGCGTTTTATAATAGTTTGGGTCTATATCCTTCGCGATTTTAAAATATCGACAATCTATTCGCTGCACTAGGAAAATTAAAATTCCTCTATCTCCAGCGATAACTTGGTTCACGATCTCGTTTATGTGACGCGCACCTCTTTCTGTTACGGAGTCGGGAAATTCGGCGATCCCATAACCCAGTCGACTATCACGCCTCAAGTGAACATTTTTTACTTCAACCCAACAACGACCGCGTACTTCATCATCCAGGAGGATGTCAATCCGTGAGCGCTGTCCATAATTAACTTCTCTTTTCAGGGTTTTATAACCGTACAGATCAGGTATCATATTTTCTTTTATAGCTTCTGAAACAATATCGTTCGGGTGGGTAGTGTTTATCCCAACTAGGCTACCGTTGATTTCCATTAATTCTAATGTGAAGGGTAACTTGCGTTTTGGGTTATCGGATCGGGACAACCAGACTTTTGAACCCGGCTCCGTCAATCCAATCATTCGCCCTGGATTTGGGCAATGAGCAGTTATTTCTTCACCCGTCTCCAGGCGAATATCGGCTAAAAAACGTTTATACCGTCTAAGAAGGTTTCCGGAATAAAGTGGTGCAGGGAGTTGCATGTTGGGACACAATGAGCGATTGTCGGTTAGAACTTATTTGATCATTACAATAGAAGAAACTTTCTATGAACTCGAATCTTTCTGCAACCAATATTGTTACATCTGCCTTCGTAATCATTGGCAACGAAATTCTATCTGGGCGAACGAAGGATGTAAATTTGGCATATCTTGCTAAGGAATTAGTGATAACAGGAATCCGTTTGGAGGAAGTAAGGGTGATCCAAGACGATCGCCACGTTATAGCCGATACAATTCGAGTGCTCAGAAAAAAATATGATTATATTTTTACTTCCGGCGGTATTGGACCAACGCATGATGACATAACTTGTGAGTCTGTCGCCCAATCTTTCGGTTTAGAAGTCGAATATCATCCTGATGCGCTCGAACGGATGAAGGTTCACGCCAAAGAACGTGGAGTACAGCTGAATGAGGCGCGGCTAAGGATGGCGCGCACTCCGGTGGGAGCTACCCTGATACTCAACCCTGTATCGGCCGCTCCTGGATTTACAGTAGAAAATGTCCACGTAATGGCCGGCGTTCCTGCTGTATTTCAAGCCATGGTAAATGAGCTACTACCAACACTTCGAGCCGGCACAAGGATTCATTCAAAAACCGTTGTTTGTAACTTGGGGGAAGGAACAGTTGCACGCGGTCTAGAGGAAATTCAAAAAAATCATCC
The DNA here is from genome assembly GCA_964342575.1 of uncultured Nisaea sp. GTDB lineage: Bacteria > Pseudomonadota > Alphaproteobacteria > Thalassobaculales > Thalassobaculaceae. The sequence continues at coordinate 10,598 of CAYFGZ010000116.1, forward strand.
AACAATTGATATAGGGAGCTATCCTTTCTTTCGGGATGGTATCTATGGAACCTCACTCGTACTGCGTGGTCCTTCGATTGTAGCATTAGAAACCGTCGCGGAAGCAATACGCCATTT
>CAYFGZ010000117.1:0-10502 GCA_964342575.1 uncultured Nisaea sp.
GGACGGGCAAAATGAACGGTATCCAGCCGTAGTTGCCGTCTGCGATAGCCCACCTCACGTTCTCGACGATATCAGAGGATGAGACTGGCTCAAACTGGACCGTGACGGGACTACTGTCAGTGCTGGCGTCACCGGAGTTCGTTTCAATCAATGGCGTCATCTTGGTTGTTGATTTAGCCTCAATCCTCAACGTCTTAGACCCATCAACACCAACAACGATGGGAGTTGTACTAGTAGAACCAGCCTTCCTTAACACGTCGAGTAAGGCAAACAGTGAGCCAGAGCCCGGATTGATTGGGCCGCTACTACTCACACCAGAATCATCAGCCTGAACGGAAATGCCATAAAAGAGCTCTCCGCCGTTTAGGGTGTTATTGGAGATAGCATTATTCACTATTGTTCGAAAGTCGATACCGGCATCAACTAGCTGGTTCTGGCCCAGGTCAAAATACCTCAACCCATCAAGCAAAGATAAAACCCTGATTTCCTGTTCTTCTCCCGTGTACTCGTTCGTGTTTTGCGTGACAGACGCAATGCCAGCCCACCTAGCGTATAACTTAGTCGTATCTTCACCAACCCGGGTGCCAGCTCTATATAGGCTCAGGACGTCACAAGGTCCAATGTCCAACGCGGCCTTAAGGTTTCCAGGTGCAACGGCCAACTGCCCGGCAATGATGCTGCCATCGAGCAGGAATTCATTGACATCAACCGAATACTGTATAGACGAGATTGGGGCGTCCCGAACAATTGCACCGCCAAGCTTAACTGCTGAATCGGCGAATGTGAATGACTCAGTCGCCGGGATATTCGTATAAGCGACCTTGTCTGAAGCGTCAGACGGTGACTGCACTCGCAGCAGATACGCACTAGTGTTATTCACTTACCATCACCCCCAAAGGCCCTTATGACGCCCGTAGCGCGTTGCTGGCCGAGAAATTGCGATGAGTTACGGCCTCGAGTAACGTGTCAGCCGCCAACTGAAGGCTTTGAGACGCTATCAGCAGGTTTTGGCCTGCTTGGATTTGCACAGTCGATAATACGGGTTGCGATGCAGCCCTACCTACAGTCTGAGCGGAAAGTATCTGCATTTCATCAGGCGTAGGGTCTTCCGCCCAAGGAGTAACAATTCTGCGGCGCCTTGGGGCCTGGCGTCGCCTGCGTCCACCAAAAATCCTTCCGAAAATTGCTTTAATCGCGTTCCAAATCCCGCCAGCTACCGCGCCAACCGCTGGGTGAATCAGGTTTCCAACGTGTTGCAGGACAGTCACGACGTGCTTTTCGAGCCTACCGGCAGCATGCTTAAAGGCGCCGGCTACAAGGTTCCCGCCGTTTGTTATGTCGTTCGCTAAGTTATTCAACAAGCCCATGAATTCCACATCTTGGTCTATTTTTATCTTCGCACCAAAGACGTTGAATTCATGCACCGGGCCTTCTCTTGCCCCCTCTCCGAATTCCTCGTTAAGCGCTTTAAGTGCTTTCGTTGCTTGCTGAACCGTGCTCTCAAAACCAGCCATAGCCATCGTGTAACCCATTTGGGATATGTTGCTTCGTTCCAGCTCCAGGGCAAGCGCCTGACGCTGCTCTCGCTCCTTACGCAAAACTTTTTCATGCGCCTTAGCAGCAGCAATTTCCACCCGCGTGTTAGCCGCAGCCTCTTCCTCCTCCGTCATTTTCGAGCCCATCGTTTCCCACTGGCGCATCGAGTCTTCGAACGCTATTGCGGCCGCTTTCTGCGCGGTAAGGGCTTCCTCCGCGAGTTTGGCGACGTGCTCTTCGGCTGCCGCTACGCCAACCATGCTCGACGGCGTGGCCGCCCCTAAAAGCTGTTCCCGAGCTTTCACGTATTCTGGTGTTCCGGCCTTGATATCCCCCAACAATTGAACGCGCAAAAGCATCGGGGCTCGAGCCGCGGCCGCGGCTCGGCGTGCTTCGGCGTCAATGCGGGCCTGTTCTTGTAGCTCGCTCCATGCGGGCCCCATGTCCTGACTACCACCCGTTAGGGCCCATGGGCCTGTTCGTTCGATAGCGGCCAGCCGTGACCTTCGTTGTTGCCTGAGCCTTTCGTCGGCAGCCGAAGCAACAACATCGGCTGCATCAGCAAATTCCTCAGCTAGGCGGTCTGCACCCATTGCAAGTTTCACTCCAGCCGTGCCTTCCGCAATTTGCGCCGAGCTCCTTATTGTGCGCCCAAACTTCCTCCTTGGTTCGCCTTGCTCTACCTCTAATTGGCTAGAGCCTCGCCCTAGCTGGCGCTCCCACTCTGCTAGCTCTCGTTCTGCCAGGAGTCGCATTAATGTCGTTCGTTCGCCTATATTCGCTGTTACGTTAGGCATAGGGATGTTAACGGGCTCGCCTCCCGTTTCCCCTAGTACGGTGGTCAGTTTTGACGTTTCAAGAGCGTTAAGCTCCATGACAGTTATGTTGGTTTTTACTTGTCGCTCTAGGTCATCAAGCGCATCTATTAACTTTTGCGCTTCCTCAACTTGCTTAGCAAACCTGCCTTCTTCCTTAGGGTTAAGGTCGTCCTCCACTCTGGTTATGGTGTCCTGCATGCCTTTAGCCTGGACATCCCTAATTACGTTTAGTAGGTCGAGAATTGCCCGCTGCGACCCGGCGGTCTTGTTCCTCGGGTCAGTGGACGCTTCGTATGCGAGCATTAGTTCGTTCCCTAGATTTTGCCTGCTCCTGGCTAGCTCCATGCTCCCCGTGGCTCGAACATTAGAGCCAAAGGAGAAGGGCCCAAAGTCAATTTCGTTTGAAAACGCCCGTGCTTCTCGAGCGGGGGCGTTTTGCGCCGCTTCGATGGCGTTGCGGTGGCTTTTCTCGAAGGCATCCCAGCCCGCCAACCCAAGAAGCTTACCTATTGCGTTGCCTACGTTAGCGAGCATAGTGAACAAAGGCTGAGCCCAACTCAACCAAGGGCTATCTAGTAAATCTTGAAAAGCGGTTTTAATGTCGCCCACCGCGTCAGCAACTTGCGTCACTTTCTCGACTATTCTGGTAGCAAAATTAATCATGTCGGTCATGACGCCTTCTAGGCTAGCGCCAACCGAAATCTTCATTTGGGTGAACGCTTCGGCTAACCGCGTGCTGGCTCCACCGTAACCCTCCATCAATACCGGCACCGCTTCTATCTCCCCAGCTGACTCAGTCATGGTCATAGTCATCGCTGCGGTCGCTTTCTGGGCGTTAGTTAACTGGTCTACCGTCGTGCCCAGCGCTTCAGCTTTGTCGCGATAAGCTTTGCTTAGGTTCCCGGCGATGCCTATCGAATTCAGCATTTGAGACTGTTCTGACATAACGGCCTGAGCGACGTTAGAAAAGCCTGCAGCCACGTCGCGGCCGAACGCAAGGCTTGACGCCCCGGCAGCTGTGAGTAAGCCCTCTACGGCGTTTATGTCCGCTCCGTACCGCAGCAATTGAGTCGCAGCATCCTCGACAACACTGGAGTGAACGTTAAATTTATCGGATAGTCGTTGTACCAGGTCCTGGCCCGCTTTGAGGCCATGGCCACCTACCTCTAACTCCCTGTTAAAGAGCTTAGTGGCGTTAGTAGCGGCAAAAGAACTATTGACCAACGAATCCATAGCCTTCACGGCCTGAGTAGTGACAGCCACAGCCATTCTCGCTAATTGAACTCTTGCGAGGAGCGTAACGCTTTTCAAGTTCCCTAGGCTCTTGCTGGCCCTATCCACTTGTATTTTCATGGAGTTAAAGCTTTTGCCTGCGCCAGCCAACCTAGTATTAAGCGTTTTCGTTTGGTCACCAACCCGCTGGATGGCCTTGTTCGAGGCGTCCATCTTGCGGTTAAAGTCCTGAGTCAATGCCTCTAGTTTTACGCTTATTTTTTCAGCCATTAGCTAGACTCCTCTCTCGCCGCAGCAATACCCCGCAGCTTAGCAGCTAAAGCACTAGTAGACTTCGCCGCCTTAAGCTTCTTCTTATCTTCAAGAAACGGAAATATGTCCTTAGCTTGCAACTGTTTGCTACCTCGTTTTGAATTTACGTTATATAAAGCACTAATCAAGCTACCCGAAAAGAAGAAATCTCGCTTATACCGCTCGGTCCAGGCCGTATATATCGCCTGGAATTCACTCACGTCGGCCAGCCAAAACGAGGCGGGTGATTGCCCAAACTCAGCGACCCACATTCCGAACATTTCCTCTAGGGTTAAGGGGTCTCCCGCTCCTTCTTGGTCTTCTTCTTGGGCTCCTCCTCTTGGGAGGCCTCCGAGTTTCCCAATGTTATGTCCGTAACTGTGTCAAGAATTTTTTCATAGTTAGTAAAGTCAATATTTTGCGCCCACCACGCGACAGGCGGATTTTCCCCATTTTTCTCCGCCTTTGCCCCGCCGGCCATGTGCCACAACAAAAGCGGGAGGTGCTCAACGTCCGTCAGTACCTCCTGCAGCCTCTCCATGCTACCAATTCCCGTGGCTCTCTTAAATTGAGTCATGACCCAGAAGTTGAAAACCAGCTCTATGTCTCGCCCGTTAAGTTTGATGTTGCCTTCAGCCATAATTCCTCACCCTCTCTAAAAAATAGGTGCGCCAGCCTAAGCCAACGCACCAAAGCAACTACTTAAGCCTCATCCGTTATGGTGAAGCCTCCGCTTACCTTCACGCTCAACGTCATGTCCAACAAACCATCAAACGGTCCAGACATAGAGCTGCCAGTAGTCACACCATCCCACTCAATAGCGAACTTAGTGGTTGATGCACTCTGGAAGGGCAACTGTATTCTCCACGCGTGAATCTTCCTAAGGTTAGTTATCTTCCAGAAGTTCAGTTGTGTGTCATCGTCCGCTTCCATACGGCAGGTGAAAGTAACGTCCCCGCCGTCATACATGCCCGGTAGGTAAGTCCTGCTGGTAGTGCCGTGCGCGGTGCTCTCTAGCGTGTCAATAACCGGATTCGGTCCAGACACGTCAGTGAGCTCCCCCAAAGTGACGTAGGTGGGGGTGGCTCCTACAAGTTTACTGAAGTCATAGCCGACAGTAATTCCATTGGCGAATTGTCCCATTAATTATTTCCTCCTAATCTTCCATAAGTATTAAGTTGTAGCGAGTAATGGCGCGATGAAGCACGTTGCCCTCGGGACTTTCATCCCTAAGGGTCCTGCTCTCCAAACGCCTGAGTATCACGGTTTTGTAACCACTGACGGTAAAACTCGGCGGGTCTCCCACCCTATCGATTAGGACGTCAACCGCCCGAGCAATGCCCTTGCAGTCCTTCCGTCCTTCCGACTTTGTCCACACGTCAATAGTGAGGTCAGTGCTGGTGCCCGGCGTTGAATGACTATCAAAAGGAACATCGATATCATCCCCGATGAGCACATACGGATAAGCGGTACCAGGTTGCGGCAGGTCATACACGGGGACGTTCGCGCTGTCCCACGTGACGTTCCCATTTAGAGCCGTAAAAATTGCGGCTTGGACGCTGTTCAGGCTGTTTTCTGAGCGTACAGCCATATTACCTCCTTAATGCTCGGCGTAAAGCCTTAATACCTTCGGGCTTAAGGTCTCTCCGAGCGCTCGCAATGTGTGGAAAAAAGAAATCATTAGCAGCGATACCTACGCGGCTTATCTGGAGCGCTATGGGAAACACTGCCGCCTCGGGGATGCCCTTAGCTCGGCACCAAGCAGCTATCGAGTCCAAAGGCGGAAGCCTACCAGGACCTGGTTTATGAACGTAACCAGTTTCCCGCATGTAATCCCGAGCAAGCGGGTGGTGAGGCGAAGATAACCCCCTTGATTTCGTACCAAAAAGGACGAAAGGAGCGTAATCAGCTCCAATCCGTATTTCGCCCTCGTAGCCCAACCGCTGGGGCTTCCCCCTATACGTGATGCTGCCCGCTAGTTCGCGAGTTGCTCCACGCGGGGCCGCGCTCCTAGCTCTGACCGTCGCGCGTTCCCCCAGCATATCCACGGTCCGCTCTAAAACCTCGGCCGTAGTGCGCTTAACATCAACGAGGAAACGAAAATTACCGGTAGTCGTTGCCTTTATTGAGGCCACGTTATTCCGTCGGCACTCGAGCTTCTGTGCAGTCAACCTCCAGCAGCACGTTCATTTCGCCCGGGTTACCAACGCCCGTAATGCTGAACGTCCTATCCTGACCGCCGGGGTCAATCACTAGGACCGCGTCAGCGAGCCCAGAAGACAGTTTGGATTGGACTAGGGTGTCGTACTCCGTAACGAAAGTATGAGTAGCCCTAGCTTGTTCTTGTCCAGCTACCAGACCCTGCCATGCTCTACGTGAATTGAGTAGCCCCGTGATGGTTTTCACGGTCGACATGGTGTACGTCCAACCTCCTTGACCGTCCGTAGTGCGGCTCTTAGTCCGAACGGCAGCGACAGTGCGCCGTTGACCCGGAGGGATGGGCATCATAGGGCAACCTCGAGGCTCTGCGAACCAACCCGGCCATTAGTAGTGCTCCGGATTTTCTCGTCAATCCAACGATTAGCCGACACAATAGCGTTCGCATTTTCGGAAGCGTTCCTGTTCGTCTGACGGTAGCCACTAAAGCTGTAACTATCGGCGAACGAAGGGCGTGACCGAATAATGTCCGCTACAGCTCGGTGGGGAAAATAATAGTACGTGCCATCCCCGCCTTCGCTGGCCTTATCCTGCACCCGTGTTCCCTCCAGGTACATGTTTATTTCTTCGTCCTGGAGGGAACCAGCCGGATAATTAGATGCTGCGTCTGGCTTGTCTTCCAACAGAAACCGCGCGTAAGCGAGGGCCCAGAGAGGCCGATGGGCAGCATTGCTCGTGTTCGGGTTATAAGCAAGGTGCGTAATGTTGTACGTTCTGGCCACTAAGGACCCCCAATCTGCTTAAAAAGGTGTCAAATCCCCGTCATCATCCGCCTTTTTCTTGGTGGATTTCTTCGAGGATTTAGGTTTAATAGGTTTAGCCCGAATCCTAACGGGCTTACCACCAACCATCTCCCACTGACCCTCCTGCAATACGTAGTGGTCTACTGGACCTGCCTCCCCATTAACTGTGCCTTGAGGCCAATTATGAGGGTCAGCTGCGTAATGTCGTTTAGGGCCATCTCCAGGGATAGCGCGATGCTGTTGAGACTCAGCGTGATACACGACGTCCAGTTCGGACTCTAGCACCCAAGTACTTGGGCCCTCCTGTAACGCGCTTACGCCGTCCTTGACGGCTTCGTAGCGTGGGTTAGGGACAACTGCGCGCTGAGTTATCACCTCGCCGTTAATAACGCGCTCGGTGTTACCCATCACGAACCTAGTGATGTGCTCTAGCGGCATGTTCCCAGTCGTATCCTTAATGGTTGGCATAAAACCTCACCTTTCTATTAATTAAATCCTTAAGACTCGTCGGCGGTAATTTCGCCAAAAGCGGTAGGCTGAGTGGCAGCCACACCGTAAACAACCCTGGCTCTAACGCCAGTTTCGAACGCTGCGTCACGGCGGACTAGTTCAATGGTTGGCGCTTGCTGAACCGCAAGGCTGATTCCCATGCTGTGCCCATACATGTACGCGTAGTTATTCGAGCTGATGTTAACGAGGTTGTTCGAGATGTAGACGTCGAAACCAGCTGCACGACCAACAATGCCGTTAGCAATTGCGTTGTCGCCCATTTCAGTTGCTCTCTGGAAGTCTGCTGACTCGAGTAATGCAGTCATGCCTTTCGGGCGGACCACTAGCCATCTGCCTTGCTGGGGCACGTTAGCAGCGTTTAATTGCTCCGCCGCTGTTGTAAGCACTCCATCCCACGGGTCGGTAGTACCAACATCCCAAGCTATATCGGTTAACGTGCTGGACGTATAAAGTCCCGCCACGCCCTGGTCAATTTGGTCAGCCAAACCGTAAGCGATACGGTCTGCGAAACCATTAATTTGGTCAACACCAGTTTGCCCCTGAAGGACGTTCTTGTCATCTAAGGACACGGCGCCGTAGTAATCCTGGTTAAGGGAGATACTAACGGTGCTGGAGCTCTCAGCCGCGTAGGTAACGCTACCGCTGTAAGCGCCAGCTGTGACGTTGCCGAACTTCTGAGCGTGGATGGTGTCGCCTTGTCCTTGTACGGCGCTCTCGTAATCCCGGTTGGCCAACTGACCAAGCACCAGGCTTTTATCGAGCGTGTCTAGAAGACGTGCGGACCATACCTCTGGAATGAAATCATTAGGGTAAGCCATTTACTTGCCTCTTTCTCCGACTAATCTTGTAGTCGGTGTGAATTGCGCCTCACCCAAGCAACGCGAGCAGCTGAACCCTCGGGACCAACGGCCTCGAGTGCCTTCCGGAAAGACTCCCTGTTCAATGGGCTTTGTCCATCGTCAGCAACGGAGCCACCCGGATTAGTCACGTTAATTGGTGCGGGCTTAGTGTCTGTAGGCTTTAAGAAAGGCCACTTTTCAACAACTTTGACCGGGTCAATGACGCCCTCTTCGTTCATGAAGTCAGCGCCGCTATCACCAATGAGCCTAACGGCAGCGTCAGCGTCCGCCACTTCCCCCGTCAAACGGGCTACAGCGTTAGCCTTAACGGTCTCGGCTCTACTAGCACTAAGCTCAGCTTCGAGGCCCGTTATTTTTGCCGTGAGGCGTTCCTGCTCGGTCATTTGTTGTAGTCGTAACTCTTCCTGTGCCGCTTTTTGGTCTGATTCCAACTGCTCAGCGCGGAGCCTATGTTGTTTAGCTTCCTCGCGTAGTCGTTTAACGTAATCCAACGGAAACGACTGCTGTTGGTCCTGGCCTTCAGTTGGAACCTGTCCAACTTCAGGCGGTGGCGCTTCGGCTGCATCCACAACCTTCGCTTTGTCTTCGCTCATTGTGCACACCCTCTCGGTGCCCTCAAGCACCAAAATAAAAGGGGCAAAATATTAACCCCTCACCAGTCACGCTATTGATAGATTTAACGTGACTCCCTACCTAATTACGTTGAAACCTCTTGAACTCAAAGTCATTAGCGGAAACCTGCCTCAAGTACTGGAGAGCGTGGCCACAATTAGCCCACTCGCCCGCCTGAGCAATACGGTCCCAGTCCCTCGGGCCGTAGCAGGCCGCGCCAGCGTTCGGACCACCAGGCAAGACGAACAACTCGTCCTCTGGCAGCGTCTGACCCTCTAGGGCGTCATGCCAATCCCTCTTCAATTTCCTCGGGAACACTCTAACCCAACGCTTCCAAGGTGTTCCTGCTTCCTCCGCCGCGTCACTCGCCGCGTCATCCTGACCGTGCCAGACGCCCAACCTGGCGCTTACGCCGCTTATGTTTTGCGCCTGTATTCGACTAACCTTCCCAGCCTTAATGCTCGTAGTGAGTTGACTACTGAAAGCCAGCGCATGCTCTCGCGCCCTAATTCTAATACTCCTCAATTGCGCACGATTAACCTCCTTAGGAAGGCCCAAGGAATGAGCATGGAACAAACGCCCTGCTCTTTGGCCCTCCAAATAAGACCGACTGAGTAACTCCTCCACCTGCCTCGTTGTTGGGTCATCCAGGGCTCTCGCCCTCGGTAGAATGCGGTTGAACGCCCTCCGTAATAGACGCGCTAGCCTACTGAGCAGCATTATCCGCTAGTTAGGAACGTATCAGGGTCAATAATTTGACTTTGGCTACTTATCCACTCCGTAACGTCATCATCGCTCCATGTTGGGTACAAGTCCTTGACCTTGTTCACCGTGACGCTCAGAGGCACAATCCCCTCCTGAAAAAGCTTAATGGCGGTATCAACCTCACCCAAGTAGTCCTTCTGTTTAAACGGAGTAACACTGACAGCGCCAATTTCTGTACCCGCTAGGTTAGCTAAGTCCGTAGTGACCTCGGTCAATAACTCCGATAAGTCACGAGCGTAAGCCTGATTAGAAAGCTGGGCGCTTAAATTCGCTTCTTTCAGCGCCTCTCCGCTTGGTGTGGCCGTACCAAGAAAACCACCGGGTAGGTTAACGTCCATCCGGACGCGCTCCGCCCTCATGGCCCTCTCTTCCCTCAATTCCTTCAGGTTGCCGGGCTCTAACCAGTCCACGGTTGCGTCCTTAGTGCCTGTCCAAACTTCCCCAGGACCAACAACCGCCCTTGATTTTGATTCACCGTCAACATCGACGCCACCCAACGCCAACAGCATTGGATACCCAGCAAGCTCCTCAGCCAGGATGAGCCTTGCGTCCGTAGCCCAAAGAGCTTTAATGGTGGGCAGGGCTCTCTCTATCTCCCCGATAGCCAAGCCGTCTGTAGTCCAACTCCTGACCCTAAAACGAGGCCTGGAGGTGTTCTCATCAATACTGACTGGGTTTTTTTGAAGGTCAGTAGGGTCATCCAAGCCCCTCCACAGAGTCCGTTTAGAAAAACCACCCGTGGTGTCATCAGACCAGTCCCATACCTCCACAGCCCAAGAACCAGCGTCATCCATGATGATGTTGCGGCTGTCACCATCATCAAAATCACTCCGGCTGTCTGGATTTGACGGAATGAACGAATGGGGGACCTCCTGCCAAGTGCGATAAAGCCCAATTACGTTATCCTTATTATCGTC
>CAYFGZ010000118.1:0-10412 GCA_964342575.1 uncultured Nisaea sp.
TGCCTTTTATTGCCTTGGAATTTATCTGCCTGGGAGCAATCATGATTTGGCCTGAGTTAGCCCTGAAACTCCCAGAGCTGCTCTTTGAAAGAGAATGGCGAGGAACACCTTATTAGGTAGAATATTTTTTAGATTACCCAATCGTGAAGGAAACAAGAGAGCGTCAATAAAAGGCGCTCTCTTGTCTTGAACCGGATAGTGTATTCGCTTTTCTGAGGCTCCTATTATCTAAAATTCATAACGGCATAAACGCCAGTTGGGGGAAAGCTGACTTGCGAGAACCAATGTTTTAGTGGCAATTAATAGAAAGCTTATATAGAAAATGCCATATAAAACACTCAGACAAGCTAGAAAATGTTTTGAGAAAGTGTATATTGTAACTTGTTGAGTGTTAATTGTAAGGTGATTTGAGTGCGGGGATACTGGCATGATAGGTGAGCAGCAAATATTGTTTCGGAACGAGTATCGGTCCAAAATATATGGTTGGTACAATGGATACGTACATATCGGTGTAGTTTACGCTATTGGCATCACTGCGATGTGGGTATACATTCAACATATAACTTCAATCGCCTGGTTCGAGTGGTTGACCGTGCCAATCACCATAGTTTTATCGAATATATTTGAATGGTTTTTGCACAAGCATGTAATGCACCGGCGCATCAACTTTTTTGGCCTCAGAGCAATATATGAACGACACACTCTAAATCACCATAAATTCTTTACCGATGAAGAAATCCGATTTCGAGGCCAGGAAGATTGGCGGGTAACAGTCTTCCCTCCTTATGCGCTAGTTATTTTCATAATGATGTCTCTTCCGGGAGTCGCTGTTTTTGGTTATCTGTTTGGCAGCAATGTTGGCTGGCTATTCATTTGTTCAACTACAGGAATGTATCTGACTTATGAATTTATGCATTTCTGTTGCCATGTCGACGAGAATAGGTTTGTCCGCTACATGCCATTTATAAATACACTTCGACGGCATCATACTTCCCATCACAATCGTTCGCTAATGATGGAAGTCAACATGAACCTGACATTCCCAATAGCGGACTGGCTGTTTGGAACTTCGGACCTAGATAGAGGACTTCTGGGGCATCTGTTTAACGGCTATAATACTAAATATTTAAAAAGCGACCTCCGATCGCGACCCAGATCCCCGATGGAAGCTTCTGAAGGGCCCGTTCCAACCGAGTAAATTAAAAATATTATGGCAATAGGTCATATATGGAGCAATTGTACTCGCCTACTTGTTAATCGCAAAAAGTTGAAATGGAAGGGCTAATGGCTCAGACAAATCAGTTTGATGATTTTATCATCGATGCGGCCCAATACGCTAAGTGGAATAGATCAATATTTCAGCAAATGCGAAACGGGGGTGTTAGCTGTGTCAATGCTACGTTAGTATACTGGGAGTCGGCTCGGGAGACGCTGTCTGAAATAGGAAAATGGAACCGCCTGTTTCAGGAAAACGATGATCTTATTATGCAAGTACGAACAGCTGAAGATGTTCGCCTAGCACGGTCAATCAATAAAACCGGTATCTGTTTTGCATTTCAACATTGTTCGCCAATAGAAGAAGATATCGATCTCGTTGAAATAATGCATACCTTAGGCGTTCGTTTCATGCAGCTCAGCTATAACAATCAGAGCCTTTGTGCTACGGGTTGTTACGAGACAGAGGATACCGGAATTACACGATTTGGAAAGCAGGTAATCAGGGAAATGAACCGGGTTGGAATGGTGATTGACATGTCGCATTCCGGTGAAAAGTCCACCCTTGATGCAATAGATATTTCAGAAAGACCGATAAGCATAACGCATGCTAATCCAAAATCATGGCATCCGGCATTGCGAAACAAGTCAGATGATCTACTAAAAGCCCTATCGGAAAGTGGTGGAATGCTCGGTTTTTCTATGTACCCGTTTCATTTAAAGAACGGATCTAACTGCTCAATACTTGAGTTTTGTGAAATGATAGCATCGGCCGCTGACCGACTGGGTATAGGTTTCCTAGGCATAGGCTCTGATCTTGTTCAAGGTCATGGAAATGAGGTGGTGGAATGGATGCGCAACGGCCGATGGAGCCGAGAAATGGATTTTGGGGAAGGCTCAGCGAGTAACGCTGGATGGCCAGTTCCTGTGACATGGTTTTCTGGCAATGACGATTTTTCTAACATAGAAACAGGCCTTTCCCAGGTCGGATTCAACAAGGACGAAATCAAACAAATAATGGGTTTAAATTGGTTGAAATTTTTTGAAAATTCATTCGGGCCACAATGACGGACGTTGCAGAACAGAACTTTCAATTAACTGAGACTTCACTTCGCCCACCAGAATTTGTTATGAAATTGGATAGATTGGGCTCTTTTTTTCCGACTAGACTAAGTTTTACTCGAACGCTAATGCGCCGGATCGTGCGCGAATCATGGGACATCAGAAGAGAAACGTTTGATCTAGATAAAGACGGCGTGGGTACTGCGATCTATAAAATAGAAACTCCTCATTTTCCGCTCTGGTTTGTCGTTTTTGCCAACCATCTCGAACCGAAGGATCGGACAGATCGCGTTATCGCAGAAAAATGGGACGCTACTTTTACTTTAACTTCTGAGAAGCCTGAAAACGAAAAATTAAACGACTTGAAACAAAATATCCCACTTCAGGAGGCTGGAAGATGCTCATCTAATGAACTTATTCTAAGTCGGGCAAATAAAAGTGTTAGACTCTTCGATTATGTTATAGACAAACTTGCTTCAGGCCAGCAGCCCGATCCCAAAAAATTAATGGCAGTAGGGTATTTGATGAGAACTACAGCCGTTTATGGCAATGGAAAATTTGGACTTGCTGATTTTGATTACGCTAAACAACAAGGCATATTCAAACTTCCTTTTCAAGCTGAAATGCTTTGTGTCTATCTGGCTCGGAATTTTAGTTTTGATTGGGTGGAGCATATTGCTAAAAACAAAAATCGAAATTCCTTCAAGCCGTTAGAAACCCATCTCAAAAGGGCTCTTGGTATAGGCAATGCCACGGGATTAGGGATGGCCCCGTTTTTAATTGATCATCCAAAACTTATTAGCAATTGGATCACTGTTCGGGAAGAAGCACTGGCAAGGGTAACCACTCTAGATCGGATCACTGACAAGAAGTTATCGGCATTTAAGGAACTTCTTAGTGAAACTCAAAACCATATAGAGGAATGGCCAACTACTGATAAGAGCCAGAAACTACGGTTATTACAGCTTAAAAATGAATTGAAAAATAGCTCTCTAATTTTTCAAAACTTTTCGAAACTCAAGCCATGGAAAACTTTAACTAACTGGGCACATGAAAACTTGAGTCTAGAAACCCAGGAAATTCTTCACTCAATAATTATAGAATTGTACCCAGAACTAGTAGATGAACTGGAGTTCAAAACGGGCTCCGATGAATTAATGTTTGTTGAACCTAATATGACGTTATTGTCACTGAAAACTATCATTGAAACGCAATATTCTTGGGTGCGAACTATTGACCTTCAAGGAAAGAAATCAAATGCTAGGTTCTGGTACAGATCAGAGGAAAAGGAAGAACCTCGATTGGGCTGGCGATATGAAGAGCCGGGCTCTGAAAAAGAAATGCGTCTTGGAATCGCACAAACCGTCAATGATCTGGACCAAAAACTAGCTCAGTCCAAAGAAACATTATCTAAATATACTGTAGGTGATTTTTTGATCAAACATCCCCAGTTTAGGGAAATAATTCAGCGCGTGCAGAGTTTAAGAAATGCGCCCTATGCAGAAATACGAGAAAATCTTTTACATAAAGATTGTCGTCCCGTTAATTTACTGAGATGCAAGTTAGCAATGTTCGGCGCAACTAAATTTGATCCAAAATCTGATCTTTGGGTTCGAATTGCTCTTTTTCAAGGTGCACCCTTAGTCCAAGAAGTAGCTGAAACTGATTCTGTCGACGGCAAACTTTTCCCCTCTTTACAAAATCATCTGTAAAATGAAAAACCGCCTTTCTCTTAATGAAATAACTTCGACATCCTCTAAGGCTCTACAAACTATCGGTATGCCTCCTGGCCTAGATGTGGAGAACGCCAGGAACGTAGCCTGGCTAGAAGCACATAGTTTGAGGGGATTAAACATCCTATATAAAGAAATCATAGCATTTAAATCGAAACCAAAACGATTGCCACTCTGTATCAAAAATGAGAGTGAGATGATTCGAATTTGTGGCCAAAACCAATCTGGCTTTTCAATCGCTCAAACGGCCATTGACATCGCAGAAACCAGAAAAATTGTCAAAATAGACAACTGCAGAGCTGCCCTAATTATTTTTGCGGAGATGGCTCGGCGAACACATTTAAGATTTGGACTTTGTATAAAGTGGTCTTGCGACCAAGAAAAAAATAGAGGTGTCTGTATAGCCGGTAAATCCGCTATTACGATAAAAAGCAGCAATCCAAACGCAATGAGTAATATCATCATTTCAGGTGTCGACAGACTAAGGATCAAAAACCCAGATGAAATGTTCAGCCGCTATAATCAAGCCATCAGCAATGGGATTACTTATAATAATTCTGAGTGGGATTTAATAATGGAGACAGCTAAAAAGACCCTCGTACCCAACAGCGAACTCAGTCGTGGCGGAGCCGGAGCGGAGGTAGACGATAATAATTAAACGGCATTATAGTTCCGCGATCGGCTTCCAACGCAACTGGCTCATGACTAAACAAAATCGCCTGCCCCCAATGCCGCATCCTGGAAGACGCCAATTAGTTCGAGTTCCGATCTCGAAACAGTATCTACACTACTTGTATTACTATTTTCAAATCTATAAACCGCTGTACCTCCGTTGTTCGCTGTTCCGCCATCCTCATTAGTTTCCGAATCTATCACAATCAATACAGCGTCGGAAGCCGAGGCGTCGAAAGCTGCGTCCAAGCCAGCATAAGAAAGAAGGTCGGAATCGGCAGCACGTCTCTCCATCGTATTTGCCCTCCCCGTGCCCACATTGTCTGCAAACGAGTTCAGCGCAGATTCAAAATTTGAGTTTCCATCCGCATCCTGAATTACGTAGACGGTGGCATCTGCATCCGCAGCTACAGCGGCTGCTAGTGTAGCCCCTGCGGCGACCACAATACCGGTAGCTCCTGCATGTGACAAAGCGCCATTATAATCGAACGTATCACTGCCCGACGTAAAACCTGGTGTGTCTCCTGTTGAAGCATCATCCTGTATAGAAAATGCATTACTACTGTCAGTGGCAGAAGTTCTAACAACATTCGCGACAGCATCCGCGTTTAAAATCAAAGTATCTTGATAATTACCAACGACATAGGTTGTCCCGGCAACTACGGTCGCACCATCTGTGTTAAGCGTATCGTTTCTGCCCCCGCCAGTGTAGGTGAACGCTTGTGTAAAAACATCCGCTCCTGTTGTGATATCCACTGTTCTATTGCTCGTTGAAGACAAGTCTAGGACACTCATGTTAACAGCAGTTAAATCAGAAATTATCAGATCGTCCGACGAGGCGGAAACCGTTATGCTAGATGCATCGGCTAGTGTAACGCCGGAAAGCGTTTTATCGCCAGAGGCTGAAACATTGATAGTCACAGTTTCTATTCCTGGCGCTATGACAGCCCCATTTGTAGTATAACCACTTCCACTGAGATTAATGCTTATAGTATCTCCACCACCAGCAGCGTTTATCTGATTAATTGTCAAATTATTACCAAGGGCGCTACTGATATCAACCGAGGCTCCGGCCGCTAAATCGGTAATTGACACGGCCCCCCCTATAGCCCCACTAGCCTTTAAGCTAGTCAATCCTGTCAGATTGCTAAGATCATGCGTAATACCATTTCCACCTTTAATATCGAATACCTCTATATTAGATAAACGCGCAGCCAATGCATCCGTTATTGCTATCGTTGAAAGCAGAGTGTCGGTGCCACTTCCACCGTCAATGGTATCTGCTGTAGTCAAAGAGGCGGCAGCATCAATAATATCGTTGTTATTTCCAGTATTAACAGTATCTACGCCTCCCAAAGTTAGCTCATCACTGCCGTCGCCCGTGACCACAGTATTTGTACCGCCGGAAATACTAACCGTGTCATTGCTAGTGCCCGTATTTGCATTATTTGTGCCCCCAGACAGAGTGAGAGTATCGCTCCCTGAACCCGTATTAATGGTGTTAGAACCGCCTGATGCGTTGACCTGATCCACGTCCGCACCCGTGTCGACATTGTTTGTACCACCGGACAGCGTAACTGTATCGTTATTGGCGCCAGTATCCAAAGTATTGGAGCCCCCTGAAAGGGTAACAGTATCATTATTGTCACCAGTATATATATCATTAGTACCATTCGAAGCATTCACCGTATCACTGCCTGTCCCGGTGATTACATCGTCGTTAGTACCTCCTGATAGGGTAACATTGTCATTCCCAGACCCCGTATCAATGCCATTGACACCACCCGACAGGGTGATTGTATCATTTCCAGAACTTGTATCGATTGTATTAGTACCCGACGAAGCATTCACTGTGTCATTACCGGAACCAGTGTCCAAGCCATTCGCACCGCCCGTAAGAGTAACAGAATCATTATTGTTCCCCGTATCAATGGTATTGTTTCCAGCCGAAGCATTAACATTGTCGTTTCCAGCGCCTGTATTCACAGTATCCGTGCCTGTCGACAGTGTGACAGTATCGTTTCCGGCATTCGTTGTTACATTATTGGTACCTCCCTTTAACGTAATAGTATCACCTCCAGAACCAGTGGTAATAGTATCGTTTCCAGTGCCCGTCGTTAAAGTCAGATTAGCGGTAGAACTCGCACCACTGATCGTCGTAACCCTATCCGGCAGGGTGTTTTCAATACCAAGCGTACCAGAGCCGCTTAAGTTTAAGGTTGCCAAAGCACCCCCGGAGTTTGACAGCACTATAAAGCTCGTATTGTTACTTGTTATGTTTCCTGTTGTTATTCCCCTACCCGCTATATCGATGAAGACGTTTTCATTTACTGTTGCGGAGGCCGGACCAACATCGTCTATAGTTAAATCTAACGATGTAATCGAATTGTCTTGCGCAATAACGATCCCGCCATCAGCCAACGACGCCGCAGCAGTATCACCATCCGTGATACTGTCTAACGTTAATGATTGCCCCGACCCAATGGTAGTTGTTATTGTAGCCCCGTCTATCGTTGTGCCTGAATCCAACTCTATTCCGCTAATAGTCGACAGTGACGTAAAATTAAGTGTTTGGTGAACGGTGTCTGAGATTGCTATTCGTTCAATACTAGTAATGTTGGTAGTAGTCGGTACAGTTGCGGTTCCAGTGTGAACAAACACCAACGTATCTGTTCCGTCTCCACCATCAATCGAGTCTCCTACAGCCAAGTTGTTAGGAATTTGAATAGTGTCGTCACCAGGACCCGCGTCAACGTTATTGGTACCGCCTGTCAGATTAATCTCATCATTTCCAGAGCCACCTGTTATGGTGTTAGAGCCAGTGCCCATCGTTAAAATAAGGTTTGCGGTAGCTGCCGCTCCATTTACACCGGTAACACTGTTGGGAAGAGAGCCAATGGCCATGGTCCCGGAACCAGTTAAATTCACTTGCCCAAGAGACCCGCCAGAGTTTGAAAAGACTATAAAACTATCGTTTCCAGATTGAATAGTTGCCGTCGTTACGCCCGCACCCGCAACGTCAACGAACAAGTTTTCGTTCGGTGTAGAAACACTTGGTCCAACGTCATCCAAAATCAACATTAAAGACGTGATGGTGCTTGCCTGGGCAATAACTATTCCTCCATCTCCAAGCGCCGCTGCAGCTGTATCACCGTCGGTGATGCTGTTTAGAGTCAATGTTTGTCCGGCACCAAGCGTTGTAGTTATACTTGCACCATCTACCGTCGTGCCTGACTTGAGCAAAATATTTGATACTGTATCCAATGAGGAAAAATCGAGTGTTTGATGCTGAGTATCAGTGATTGAAATAGTTTCAATGCTTGAAGTAGTGGGCAGCGATAACGCCTGAGATGCGATAATATTTATGGTGTCGGTTCCAGTTCCCCCAAGCACGGTAGCTAAACCTGATACCGTTGCGTTTTTTATATCAATGATATCATCGCCAGCGCCGGCATCTATGGTGTTAGTGCCATTTGACAAAGTAATTACGTCATCTCCAGCTCCCATCTCGACCGTGTTGGTTCCACCTTGTGCCAGCAAAATATCAGCACCTTCATCCATAAACAGAAAATTAGTACCGCTTGACAAAGTCGCTTTATCGCTTCCAATCCTCATGTGAACAACATTAATACCCCCCGATAGTGTTATAGTATCGTTACCAAACCCCGTATCGAGAAAGGTCGAACCGCCAGTTATCGTAACTCTATCGTCGTCAGAACCCGTATTCACGTCGTTGTTTCCAGCGCTAATAACAACGATATCATCGCCCGGCCCAGTGGTTACGATATCGTTTCCAGTCGATAACGTTACAAAATCATCCCCAGTTCCGGTATCTAAAGTATTTGACCCGGCGTGCAACGTAACAGTGTCATTTCCGGGCCCAGTAACCACATCATTCTTACCACCTGAGGCCGTAACAGTATCATTTCCAGTGCCAGTATTGAGCACATCGTTGCCAGCGGACAAGGCAACTGAATCATCATCAGAGCCTGTTGTAATTTGGGTTCCGCCGGTGGAAACTGCCCCGTTGATAGCCGTGACTGACTCTGGAAGAGACCCTATTACGTTTAGTGTTCCTCCTCCCAGTATATTCAACGTCGACATCTTACGGCCCGAGTTTACTATGGATACAAAGTTGGTATTGGAACTTGTGATGTTGACTATCTCGACATCCTGTCCCGCTACATCAATGAAAAGAACATCCTTTTTAGTGTCATCAGAGGGGCCAATATCGTCTAATATTAATTCTAAACTTTTATCCTGACGAGATTGAGCAATTATAATCCCACCATCAGAAACCGCGTCGCTGGATGTATCGCCATCCTTAATACTATCTAACGTTAGAGCTTGTTCAGGACCGAGTTTAATCGTTATTGGAGAGCCATCAATCGTCGTTCCCGAACGGAGGCTCACAGACTTCAAGTCAGTAAAAATTGAAAAATCCAATGTTTGATGCTGGGTATTCGAAAGGATTAGGTTCTCAACACCCAAAAAGTTGGATGCCGCGGGCAATGTAATTGGTCCCAATGAAATTACTTGGAGAGTATCAGTTCCACCTCCTCCATCAACCCTGTCCGTGCTATTTAGACTTGAATCCCCGGCCACAAACGTGTCGTTATTATTTGTGCCGCTTATAAGGTCGTCTCCCGCAGTTAATTCAAATATAAAATCCGTTAGTCCGGAACCTGATCGTGCCTCTTCTTTACCGAAGGTAATATAATGGTCAAGGGCAGACGTAAATTCTCCGTCTTCTATGGCTTCCTCTACGTCGGGGTTTGCTAGTAGGTAGGCCGCTGCGTCGAAACCAGACTGCGCCAATACGGGAACTCGGTTTTCCAATTCTCCATATTTCTGATAGTGCTCGAATACATTTTGAAACTGCCCCAGGGAAACTGCGTCGAGAACGTCTGAATTATACACAGCATAGAAGATGGGATCGAATGTAATATTTGGTGCCCGTAATTCAAGTCCTCCATACAAAATGTAGTGGCTTAACGCATCGCTAAAGTGCCCCGAAGCTATTGCGTCCGCAACATCCTTATTATTTGAAAGATAATAATTTTGATCAAATAAAGCGACAACTGACATAGGCGAAATCCGCTACACCGCACAGTCGCAATTAGTTTTATCACACTGCGCGCTACTGAAATGTGATTTTTTTTAAAATTAACTTTATTAGCTTTCTGCTTACTATCACAAATAACACATGAAAAATCGTCTTCTTTTTTCTTATCAGTGTGTTAGCCGGAACTGTACGCTACGATCGCTCTTTTATCAATACACTTAAAATCACCAATTTTAGCTTGCGACTTTTTGGTAATAACCATTTTTTATTGCTGATTAAATCGGCGCATCTAGTAACAATCCAATCGATTCATGATATCGAGCACACGATACCTTTTGACAATTTATTTTGACACCAGAATTGATACATGCTGCCAAAAATTTGAGTGTTTTTTTCCTCAAACTCGCGCCATTTATTAAGATCGTAAAGATTTTTCTCACAACCCGTCGCCTGCTCAAAATTATTCCTTATATTAGCATCTGTGAGTTCAAATCCGCAGAATTCAAGACCTAACACTCCTATAGAGTTTTTAAGCTGGGATATTGTGAAAAGGTTCTCTTGGACATGAAACACCAAGTCACGAACCAAACTCGTACTGTAAAAATCGGCGCTCTCGGCAATACTCCGATGATCATTAGCTAAAGAGTTCATCGCTAGCTGCCTGA
>CAYFGZ010000119.1:0-10267 GCA_964342575.1 uncultured Nisaea sp.
AATTAAGTACACCTCGCGGGCTAAACATAACATTAAAGTTAAGTTCAGTGCTGAGTTGTTCCCACAGCTGTAGGGATTTTTCATAAAAATGGGCATTTTCGTCTAACATATAGTTGGAACGGACAATGGTTGTATTTCTGCCGGTGTTGCCGCCGCCTAGATACCCTTTTTCGAGTACTGCGATGTTCTTTATCCCATGATTTTTTGCTAGATAAAATGCACTGGCTAGGCCGTGGCCGCCAGCTCCAATTATAACCACATCATAGCTATTTTTTGGTTCTGGGTCGCGCCATGCGCGTTGCCACTTGCGATCACCACTCAAAGCGTTGCAAATGATATTGAATATAGAATACTTACTCATGATAATGTGCCGAAAAAAAACAACTCAAATATAGCCAAAAAGGTTCACGAGAGAACTGTATTTTATCTACCTATGAAAGGAGGATGTCTACTTATTAATGAATTGATATTGAGGATTTTATTTTCTTCTCATTTTTTAAGATCAATTGATCGTAGTTTTTTTTAAGGTATCACGGACAGTTAACCCTTTCCTGCTCGTTGATAATTCCTTTGGCTTGTGCCTACGTTATACTTTAGGTACGATGCAGGCGAGGGGTTCTTAGTTATGGTTGAACTGGGCAATTTGAAGAGTAAAAAGCTTCTCGATAGAGCTCGCTACCTTTTTAGAGATCGTGAGATCATTATAAGATCTGATGGTAAGATTCATTATTTTGCCTTACGTACATGGTTTCTAATTGTGCTGACATTGAGTGGCTCTTGCACTGCTGGTTGGGTAGCTTATTCTACGATAGACTATTGGCACTTGGCTTCACAGATATCGTCAAAAAATCAAGCGATATGGAGTGCACAAAATTCATATCGACAGTTGCTGGATCAAGTTTCTGAATACCGCCTTGCAATAGTAGATATCACCAAAGAATTAAAAGAAACACAAGCGCAGCTTTTGGGACATTTTAACAAGGGCGTAGCGGATAAACCTATGGATAAGTTGCCAAGTTTGATTTCAGGCCAAGCAAATAGGAACGATACTAAGACAAGAGATGATAGGGTTGTTCTCGGTAAACAATTTGAGGTAATTGGTCAGGAATTACGGCGAATGACAGGTAAAAATAATGCACTTGAGAGCCATATCGGAAACCTTCGTGGAAATTTAGAGACAGTAGAGGCCGAAAAAGCCGAAATGGTAGCTGAAAGAGCAGCCATGGGCGATCAATTGTGGAATTTGAACAACGAATTAGAAAACTCGCGGATCAGAGAAGAAGAACTGCTGGATACGGTTAGTTCTATGCGATCTACATTGCAGTCGTTACGATTGGAAAAGGGACGTTTAAGCAATTCTAATAGCGTTCTTAGAAGTAAAGTCTCTGCACTTGAATCCAATCTCGAAGAGGAGGTTTTGCAGCATAAAGAGCAGCTTAGGGATATATCAGGGCGAGCGCTTAAGAACATTCACAGGCTGGAGAAGGTTTTGAATAGGACCGGTTTAAATATTGAAAAACTGGCACCGCTACCTAAAAGTATGATAATGGGAGTCGGTGGCCCGTTTATTCCTTATCATCCGGATATGCGTCAATTAAATGGTTCCGAAATACTGGAAGCTGATGTAGATGTAAACCTTAGTCGGTTTGAGAAATTACGAGATGTAGTAGTCGATTTACCGCTAGCTTCTCCAATTAAAAGTGGTTACGTATCGAGTCATTATGGTCGCCGAAAAGATCCTTTCAATGGAAAATGGGCTCATCATAGAGGAATTGATTTTGTTGCTAGGTATAAAAGTGAGGTAAGGGCTACCGCGCGTGGAATAGTAATATATGTTGGTCGTCAGGGTAAGTATGGGCGTACTGTAGATATCAAACATAAGTTTGGGCTTGTAACAAGATATGCGCATTTGTATAGGTACAAGGTGAAGAGGGGGCAAAAAGTCAGTCGAGGTGAAACAGTGGGCTTGCTTGGAAATTCAGGACGCAGTACAGGCCCGCACGTCCATTATGAGATTAAACACAATGGAAAATTCATGAACCCAAGAAAATTTTTAAGGGCTACGAGAAATGTTCAATAGCAACAAAAAAGTCACCGTTGGCAACTCGTCTATTTCTTCGAAGTCGGTACCCCCTTCTTTACTTAGTTCGGATCTAATTATTACTGGTAATTTAGAGAGCACCGGTGATATGCAGATTGATGGGACTATTGATGGGGACGTAAAAAGTACCATAGTGACGATAAGTAGCTCAGGTGTAGTGAGGGGTACAATAGAAGCGGAAGAAGTTACTATTGCAGGACAAGTTACAGGTCAAATCAGAGCACGCCATGTAGTTTTACTAAAGGGAGCTAAGGTTATAGCTGACTTAATTCAAGACAAACTTTCCATAGAACCTGGCGCTTTTTTTGAAGGGAGCTGTAGTCAATACACGGCTGAAGAAGGTTATGCGATGCAGCTAGAGTACGCTGAGCCAAAATGAGTATCAAAGGCAGAGGATAGGTATCTAGCTAAATCGAGGAGGTTTTGGAAACCCATTTGGCGGCATGCGACCAGCTCCCGCTCTCCGACCTAACCAGGTAACAAGGTTCGTCTCCGTCCTCTTTCTCCCACCTTTAATAAACCAACTTAGCCCGTCATTCATGTTAAAAACTATCACGTCTGCCAACTTTCCATCTCTGTATTTTTGAAGTAGAACTCCCTTTCCCCGAGAAAGTTGGGGCAGTTCGCTTATGGAAAATATGAGCAATTTTCTGTTAGTTCCAACTACGGCAACACTGTCTCCAGTGGCAGGAACACACAAACAGGCTCTAGTTTCTTGCGTTATGTTTATAACTTGTCGCCCTGTTCTTGTTTGTGCGATCAAATCGTCGGTCTCTGCTAAGAATCCGCGACCATCTTCAGAAGCCAACAAAACTTGTTGTTTGGATTTGTATACTATCATCGATACAATTTCGCCGTCATCGGGCAGATCGATCATCAGCCTCAATGGTTCGCCGTGGCCTCGGCCTCTAGGCAATTTATCGGCTAGTATTGTATAGAATCTGCCATTACTGCCGAGAAACAGTATACGATCTGTAGTCTCTGCATGCAGGGTGACGAAAAGGCTATCGCCCTCTTTAAATTTCAGGTCAGATGTGTCTTCCAGATGTCCCTTCACCGCACGTACCCATCCTTTTTCGGAACAAATAACAGTAATAGGCTCTTTTTCCACTGTCGCTTCTAATGGAATGACCATAGTTGAAGGGGGAACACCAATTTCTGTGCGTCTGCAACTAAGCAAGGGGAGTTCTTGAAATTCTTTTTTTAGTTTAGATATTTCTGTTGCTACAATTTTCCAGCGGCGTTTTTCATCTTTTACAACGTTTTCGAGATCCAGTTTTTCGCTCAATAGGTTCTCAAATTCCTTTCGAAGCTCAATTTCTTCTAGTTTCCGAAGCGCTCTAAGTCTCATGTTAAGTATCGCCTCTGCTTGTCGGTCCGTTAGTTTAAATCTTTTAATTAGTTCATCCTTAGGCCTATCTTCTTCTCGTATGATATGAATAACGTCATCCAGATTTAAAAACGTGACAAGGTATCCCTCTAGAACTTCAATTCGCGAGTCAATTTTCGTCAGTCTATAATTTGAGCGTCGCAGAAGAACATCATGCCTATGAGTTAAAAATGCCTGTAATGCCTCTCTCAGTGACATCACCCTTGGTGTATGTTCCGAATCAAGAACATTTAGATTGAGACTAACTCTAATTTCCAAATCGCATTGTTTAAATAGACTCTCCATCAATATAGTGGGGTCGATATTCCGGCTCTTGGGTTCAAGAACAAGTCGAACGTCCTCTGCACTCTCATCTCGGATATCATTTAAAATATTTAATTTCTTGTTTTCAAGTAGTTCGGCAAGCTTTTCTACCAACCGTGCCTTCTGCACTTGATAAGGAATTTCAGTAATTATGATCTGATATATTCCGTTTTTAAGTTTTTCCACGTCCCATTTTGCACGAACGCGGAAACTACCCCTTCCAGTCTTATAAGTCTCAACGATATTTTCTAGGCTTTCAACGAGTACTCCACCGGTTGGAAAGTCGGGCCCTTGGATATATTTTGTAAGAGTTTCGATGGAAGCGTTGGGATGTTTTATTAGGTGGGCTAACGCATCACACAGCTCTCCGATATTATGAGGAGGAATTGAAGTAGCCATTCCTACCGCAATTCCCTGAGCTCCATTTGCTAGTAAATTTGGAAATGCCGCCGGTAGAACAAGGGGCTCATTTCCTTCATTGTCATATGTTTCCCGGAAATCAACTGTTTCTTCATCGATATTCTGTAACAGACGCTCTGCCACGAGTGTCAAACGCGCCTCGGTATATCTCATTGCGGCTGCGTTATCACCATCAATATTTCCAAAATTTCCTTGCCCATCGATAAGGGGGTATCTTTGGGAAAAGTCTTGAGCTAGACGGACCATCGCGTCGTAAATAGCTGTGTCACCGTGAGGATGAAATTTACCCATCACGTCTCCCACTACCCTAGCTGATTTTTTGAATGCTTCTTGTGGGGATAAGCGTAGCTGGCGCATTGCAAATAAAAGGCGACGATGGACAGGTTTTAGACCATCTCTGACATCAGGAAGCGAACGCGACATTATAGTTGACAACGCGTAAGCTAAGTATCTTTCGCTCAGTGCGTCAGCAAAATCGGTTTCTTCAACGGGTGCGGATGTAGTAGTCATGAAAACCCCTTCTACTATATGTTGTACTTTGGAAATAAGCAAATTTCCAGTGGCAGTTGTAAAGAAAGTAGTTTTATTTTTGGTTTATGCGCGTATGGCTTTTCCTGAGTGAGTGATAGCTTCGACAACTGTCAATTTTTAAAACTCAGAAACTGCAGATATTCTAATAGATCTTGCGGTGGGAGTGTTTGTACCTCGTGCATGTTTTCGGCTCTACATTATTCCAGTGGAAGATTGGAGAACTCGCGGAATTCCTTTGGCACTTAGCCTCCAAAGTAGGCGTGCATTATCCGAATCCAGGGTTTCAGCAACATCCGTCTGTTCTTTTGCCCGATGCATAGTTGACAAGTTATCAAAGAGTAAAATATCACCGACTTCATATCGATGGGTATAAACAAACTCGGGTTGGGTGGCGTGAGCTTTGAGTTGAGCCAATAATTCATGAGTCTCCTTTTCGGTTTTTCCAATAATTTCAAAAGGAGAGTGTGCAACAGCGTATAATGCCCTATGGCCGGCAATGGGATGTTCTAAAACTAGAGGTTTTTCGCAGACGGGATTGGTTTTCGCTTGTTTTTCTGTTCGTATCGGAACTGGTTTATGCTCGTCTGGGTCAAATTGTGCTCGGCCGTAATAATGTTTTGCTATTAAATGGTCTACTTCCATTTTCAATTCTGGTTTCAGTTTTTCATAGGCTCTAACCATATCCGCGATCAATGTCTCTCCCCCAGTTTTTGGCACTCGTACTGCATATAACATTGTTATGGTGGTTGGATCTTCGATATAGGAACCGTCAGTGTGCCAGACGGCCGCGCCGTTTCTTACTGCGTCCTCTTTATCCTTTTTTTCGGTATTACCAATCGTCATCATTTCTGGATAATCTGGCATGCGTAGATAGTCCAACACATGTTGAATGAGTTCTCCCCATTCGGAGGCAAATTTATAGTAACGTTCTTTGGTAATATTTTGTTTTTTTATGACGAGGCATCGGTAATTATAAAGTGCCTTTGTAAGCTCGCACATGAGTTGGCTGGTTAGATCGGTGTTCAAGTCGATTCCGTGAACTATAGCGCCGCAAGTGTAGCCTGTTTGTTCGATTTTTAGCATGGCGAAATGCTATAACGCTTTGGTCAAATTTTCATATATTTTTGGCACACCTCGAACACTAATTCTCCAAAGTAAACGTTTAGTTTCTGGGCGATTTTCGTCCGCTTGTTCTATAGGGACGGCCGAATGCATCGTCGAAAGTGTGTCAAACATTGCAATGTCTCCAACTTCATATGTGTGGCTATAAACAAACTGATCCTGGATTGCATGCATCTTGAGAGTCCAAAGCAATTTAATTGCCTCATCATCATCCATCCCTTTTATACCGAAGCATGATTGTCCAGTCGCATAGAGAGATTTTCTGCCGGTCACCGGGTGCTTCATGACTAGTGGGTGATAACAGCTCGGTATCCGTGCAACTTGATCACTTGTTGTAAGTGGATTGGCCCTAAACTCTTCGTCTAATAGTTTTCCTGCACCGTAGAGATGAGCAACTTCTAGAGCATCAATCTTATGTTTCATATCGTTATCTAAAGCATCATATGCGGCTGTCATATCCGCTAATTTTGTTTGACCTCCTTGTATGGGAACAAGAATGGAATACAGCATAGTCGCGCTGGCGGGTATACTCTCGTACGACTGGTCAGTATGCCAAAGGGCCGCGCCATTCCTAATCTCGTCTGACTTATCTTTTTGTTCTGTGTTTCCAACAGCTAGCAATTCGGGGTATTCTGGCATGCGCATATGGTCCAATACGTGAGGAATAGGTTCTCCCCACCATTTTCCAAATTCTAGATACCTACTCTTGTTGAGCTGCTGATTTTTGATGATTAATACTCGATATTCGTAAAGTGCGTCAGCGAGCGTTTTAATCAGATCCTCTGTACAAGGATCATTGAGATTCAATCCCCAGACGTTAGCACCATGCGCCGCACCTTTGATTGGAGTAATATCGATCATATTAACCTCACTTTCATCAACCTTGCATACTCATCTGCGTTAGGCATACGCTCTAAGGATACATAGTATAAGCTAAGTTTTAATTGTATTCCTTTAAATTCGGTATGTATTTCAGCATTATTAAAAACACTCGGCCCGTACTGTATCACGAATAAATTATGTAGGTATGCATATGATGGATTCATCAGCTTCGGTGAAATACTTATTTAGTAACCGTGCCTTTGTACTATTTTTAATTAGCAGGTTTTGTAATGTCATAGGGGTGCAAATTCTCACTGTAGCAGTGGGTTGGCATGTTTATCAATTGACGCATGATCCATTGGACTTAGGTTACATTGGGTTGGCACAGTTTGCTCCATCCTTTCTTCTTTTTATCGTCGCCGGGTATATCTCAGACCGTTATGATCGAAGGGCAACGCTCGTTGTGTCAAATTTGGTTCACGTAGGAGTAGCAGTTGCTCTGATGGGCGTGTTGGGGCACCATTGGGGTGGGGTAAATATAGTTTTAATACTACTTGTTTTTCACGGCAGCGCTAGAACATTCTACCATACCGCATCGCAGGCAATTTTGCCCAATATAGTTGATGCCCGTCTTTTTCCTATGGCCGTGGCATATGCTTCATCAGTAAATAAGGCAGCACAGTTAATCGGTCCAGCCTTTGGCGGTGCACTGATAGCATGGGCAGGAGACTGGACCTATCATGCTATGATTTTCGTTTTTGTGGTTGCTGCAATATCTTCGGGTTTTATTTGGATCAGGGCAGTAGGCCAATCTCCAGGAAAGTTTACACTGGTCGAGCTTCTTGGTGGTTTCAGCTATGTATGGGCCAATAAAGTCGTCTTAGGCGCAATTTCGATTGATTTAGCTGCGGTTTTGCTGGGGGGTGTGATGGGGTTGCTCCCGATTTATGCCAGCGATATTTTAAAAGTGGGCCCAGAGGGGTTAGGTTTGATGAGGGCCATGCCTGGTATCGGTGCTCTTCTAACAGGGTTAGGGCTAGCGCAAATCGCCAGGCCGCGCTACGTGGGTTTTGCCATGTTTGCGGCGCTCGGTACGTTCGGTGTTTCTGTAATCGTGTTTAGTTTGTCTGAAATATTTTGGTTATCTCTATTGGCTCTAGCCGTATATGGAGCCTCGGACATGATAAGTGTATACATAAGGTTGACCTTGGTTCAGATAGCTACTCCTGATAGTATGCGTGGCCGGGTGAGTGCTATCAACTCAATATCTATAAACGCTTCCAACGAATTGGGTGATTTTAGAGCTGGATTAATGGCATCCGGACTTGGCGTGGCAGCAGCAGTTCTTTTTGGAGGGGTTGCTACGCTTGCGATCGCAGTTTCTTGGGTTAAAATTTTTCCTGCGTTGCTTAAGATTGACTTCTTCGAAGAGGTGGCGCCTAAGGGAAACTTGCAATCGGAAGATCACTAGTCGAATTTTTATAGGGAAATTGGGAAAACACCACTACGAACCCGATGGTAGTCAAGCTTGTCCAATAAGGCAGGGCCCCAGTCGGGTGTGTCCACTATTATGATTTCACATGCCTCTCTTTCCCAAACAGCCCTGAAGTGAGTTTTTGACCTTAAAAGGACAATATCAAACTCGTGGTGATTGAAGCCAAACTGTTCGAATGGATCTAAATTGATAGCACTTATATTAGAAGAAATGAGCCAAATTATAATTCCACCAACTTCAACGATGGCAGTATTACCAAGATTAATTGGACGACCGCGTCCCATGATACCACCCATAGCAAACTCTGGCTTCCCCGCCCATAAGACTTTTGCCTCAATAGAGACAGGTGCTCCAGCCTTTGTGGAGGTTTTTCCGCCGATAACCAGTGATACTATGTTGTTTACACCCGCTTTGCTGGCCAGCAACGCTGATTCAGGGTCGTACAGGTATGGGACCGCCGCTTTGATGTTGTCTTCCTTTAACAGTTTATGCAGGACATAGGTCGAGTCATTCATTCGGTCTGCGTGTTCAAGAATTACTGCAGGTTTTCGACTATTCTTAGTAACTTTCATGGCTCGTGAAATACCTGCGTCGACCGTTAATACACTATCTTTAGGATACAAGCGATCTCGCATACTCCAGATTAATTTTGACATATGATCCACGACTTTATTTATCGACTTTATGTCGCCATCGCTTGTCGCTACGATGGATATCCCAACTTGGGCTACATCTGCGTAAGCAAACCCCATAACAATCGAGCAATCCAAAAGGCTTGGGGTAATTCGTTCTTGCCTTCTTGCTTCGGCCATAATAGTGCTGAGGGGAGCTACTTTCGTTGCGGTAAAGATGGATGGAAGTGTAATAGGCACTTTATGAATGACAGTGATTGGCTTGGTTGCTCCGGTCAGTTTGTTCAGCAAAAAATTGGCGACGCGTTCTCCGGTTTCACCCATATCAATATGCGGACTCTCGTGATAAGCACTGACGACATCTAAATACCGAGTGAGCTTGGGACTTAGGTTGCCATGTAAATCAAACGCTACGCCTATCGGTAGTTCGTGGCCAATAATCTTTCTCAAGCCAATTAAGAAATCGAGATCAGTTCGACCCGTTTCAGTGACCAATGCCCCATGAAGTCCAAGAAGAATTCCATCAATATTTTGTTTGGCTTTTAATATACCTATTGCTATTTCATTCAAGAAATGGTCGAAAGCTTGGTCGGCAGCTGCAGCTGCTGCTCCAACTTCAGAATATACTAGCGGTAGAATATCTACCTTTGCTGCCTTGCACACCTTTATAAAGCCGCCTGGCACAGTATTGGTTCCTTCAAATGATGCGATTAAATCGGTTGAACGTTTAGCTGCTGTTTCAAATTCTTGTAGGCTTGTAGGTTTTGGAAGAAAAGTAACGGATTCCAGGTTAAATCCGGCTAGTGCAATGCGCATCAAAAACTCCGCTTATTGGCTCTCTACATTCGTGTATAGTCAAAATGTGTATTCATCTTATTCTATCGTTTCAGTCCACCCTTTGTTAGGATAAAACGGATCAAGTGGTTAATATATTTATAGCCAAATCAGGCCACCTGGATGAGGATTGAGGAGAATAGAGCGTGATACCAAATGAAATGCTGGGTTTTAACTTCGACCTTGGTGAAACAGCAGATATTCTAAGAGGATCTATAAGATCTTTTTCGTTAGATGAAATCGTGCCGCGTGCAACTGCGATAGACAAGGCCAACAATTTTCCGGAGGATCTTTGGTCTAAATTTGGAAAGCTTGGTGTGCTCGGTATAACCGTAGAGGAGGAATATGGTGGAGCCGGTATGGGCTACCTTGAGCATGTTGTGGCCCTGGAGGAAATAAGTCGAGCTTCCGCTGCGGTGGGCCTTAGCTACTCTGCCCACTCCAATCTCTGTGTAAATCAAATCAGACTCAACGGGACAGAGGAGCAAAAACGAAAGTATTTGCCTAGGCTAATATCTGGTGAACATGTGGGAGCGTTGGCTATGAGTGAGGTGGGGGCTGGGTCTGATGTTGTAGGTATGAAAACGTCTGCCTTAAAAAAGGGAGACAAATATTTA
>CAYFGZ010000120.1:0-10182 GCA_964342575.1 uncultured Nisaea sp.
AACGTTTAGTTTTCCATAATTTTCTATCGCTGTTCTTACGGCTGCAGTCCAGTCATTTTCGTTAGTCACATCTAAATGGAGATAGATCGCTTGACCGCCGTTACTATTTATCTCAGCTGCTACGGCCTCTCCTTCGTCGTCTAATATATCGCCAAAGACAACGTTAGCACCCTCAGAGGAAAATTTTATGGCCTCGGCCGCACCTTGGCCTCGGGCGCCGCCGCTGATCAATGCAACTTTTCCATCTAGTCTACCCATCTCAGTATCTCCTTCAAAAAGAGCTGTTGTACTTCTCAAACGAAAATAAGCATTCTAACGCAGCTTGGCTTCAGACTACAAATCATCATACAGATTTTGATGGTTTTATTCATTATTGGTGTGCTTGTTTTACTATTGAATGGGAAAAAAAAGATAAATTATAATAATGCAAAAAAATAAGACACTAAGTGGGTGCTTAACACGTTGTGATCTGCTGAAGTGGGTTTTATTTTGAAAAATAGCTAAAATACCGGGGGTTAGTGGCATAATGACGAAATTTGATTTGGCATCCACAGATTTATTACTTTCAACCACACGAGCCGTGCGCAAAAGATTAGATCTCGGTAGGCCTATAGACAGTTCTTTGATTGTCGACTGCATAAGACTTTCGCAACAGGCGCCCACGGGCTCTAATCGCCAAGGCTGGCGCTGGATTGTAATCACCGATGTGGAAAAACGAAAAATTATAGCCGATTACTATCGGACTAGCGCCGGAAATTACCTTGAGGACGCAAAAAATGCAGCAATTAACCGTAATGCTGTGCAGGATACGAAGGTTTTTGAATCTGCTCAGTATCTAGCGGATAACATGGACGCAGTACCGGTACAAATTATACCTTGCATAGATACTAGCCATATTCCATTTGACGCGCCAGGTCACAAATGGTTAGCCCTTGGGGGATCCATTTTTCCGGCAATCTGGAGTTTCCAATTAGCATTGAGAGCGCGGGGGCTCGGTTCCTGTATAACGACGCTCCACTTGGCATATGAAAATGAAATATCAGACCTTATAGGCGTTCCTACGAGTTTTTCCCAGGTTGCACTTTTACCTGTTGCATACACTAAAGGGACTGATTTTAAACCCGCTAAGCGCCCCCCGGTAGATGAAATAGTACATTGGAATAAATGGGAATGAAAAAACTGCTAATGCCTGGAGGCTGATATTGGGAAAGTTATTACGCAACTTCTGAACTGATACATTAAAATGGTATAATACTGGAGAGTAACTACACAATTCCAAATAAACCGTTAGCTGGGCGTAAGTAGTTTAAAAAAATGCAGCCGTCCATCTATACAAAAAATAGAATTAGGAGCGCAATATGCCCAAGATACACACTGAACATGGATCTCTTGAGTATGAAATAGCCGATGCTTCTCCTCGCTCGAGATCACCGAGGGAGACAGTTCTTTTTCATCATGGGGTTGGGATAGATATGGATATCTGGGCTGGTTGGCTGCCATATCTCTCGAAGCAGTTTAGGTGCGTTAGGTTTGATATGAGGGGGTGCGGTCGGTCAACAATACCCCCTGAAAATAAAACGTGGACCATGGAAGATATGATGTCAGATGTACTTGCGGTTGCCGATGCTGCGGGAGCTGAAAAATTTCATCTTATTGGCGAGTCTATTGGTGGCACAATATCACTTTATACAGCTCTTAATGCGGCAGGTCGTGTGAAGACCGTCACGGCACTTTCAACGGGACATCAAGGCAAGAACATCAACCAGGTCGGAAGCTGGAGAAACACCGTTGAGCGCGAGGGTTTCGCTGCATGGAGCGGAAAAATGATGGAGCATCGATTCTATCCAGGAGCCGTTTCAGACGAAGTATACAGGTGGTTTTCAAAAATCCAGGCTAATTCGAACCCACATTCAACGCTAGAACTTGGCGAATTACTGATGTCCCAGGATCTTTCGGAAGATCTAATCAGATTGAGCCATCCAGTTTTACTTATACATCCAGACTCCAGTCCGTTTCTTCCTGTGAGTATGTGCGCTGAAATACACTCATTACTGCCAAACTCGGAACTGATGGTTATTCCCCACGCAAAGCACGCCATAGCATGCAGTCACGCTAAAGAAGCGGCCCATGCTTTTTTGACTTTCGTCAAAGAGCGTGCAGTTTTTTAAAACCATAGAAAGGGATTTTCTGCTGGTATGTTTACTCACTCTTTTTATTAGGCTGTTAATCGCCCGCCGCATGCAATCCAAACAACAAACGTGGATCTCCTGGTGTCCAATTGTTGTTGAACTGGGAACTTTGCCCAATATGTCGCGTGCGTGTAACAAGAGATTTCCCAAGAGTTATTTGCTGATCCTCCCACTTCGATAGTGCTTCTGAGATGTCGTCATAATTCTTTAGAAATTCAACCAGTTGCCATGCATCTTCAGCTGCCTTTGCCGTTCCGGCCGCAGCATGGGGCCGAGCAACAAAGGCGGCATCGCCAAGCAAACAAACTCTGTTGAAGGCCATACGCTCAACTTCTGTGTCATAAATTACTTGTATAAATAAGTCGTCAGCTGCCAGGACAACAGAGGCTAAATCAGATGGCAAACGAGCGGCAGCTGTTGCGCGCGCTTCCTCCTGATGATGTTTTGATAGCTTGCCGGGCGGAATTGACGAGATCCATTTATTACCGTCTTCATCTGTCATTAGGTTTTCGAGGTCTCCACCCTGTAAATAATTTCGATACCAAACAAAATTAATAAGTCGCTTGCCCACTTCAATAGCGCCATCTATCGATGGGATGGGATATACTAGGATATGACTGTTTGCATAGACGTGATAAGTGATCGCTTCTGATAACTTAGCTCTTAAAACAGGTGAGAGTGCTGCCTCGGGCACCATTCCGCGCCACGCAACGTAGCCCGCATATTCTGTGTTGGTTTCAGGTAAAAGGCGTGCACGGTTTTTTGAAGTAACCCCATCAGCGCAGATAAGTAAGTCAGCCCAAAACTCGCGATCATTGGAAAATTTTATAAGTACACCACCCTTATCGATCTTCCAATCGACCAATTCGTGATCAAGCTGATAGCGTTCATGGCCATAGATGCTTAATAGTTGTTTATAAACCGTGTTCCAGGAGCTAAACCGATAGCGGTGCTCTTGCTGGTGAATTACCTTGTTATCTCTATCTAAATACCGGATATATGGTGTCGATATACTAATCGTATCTATATTTATGTTGGCGCACTCTACTAGATAACGGGACGTAGCTTCCAATAATCCAATCCCCGCACCGCGTTCTTCTAACTGAAAAGATGCTCGTTCGAAGACAGTAACGTCAAATCCTGAGTCCCGGAGTAAACACGCCGTCGTTAGTCCTCCTATAGAACCTCCAACGACGGCTATTCTTGTCAACGTTCGCCCGACAATTAGCTAGGCTGGCCAAAGGTTGCTATGCGGTCAACACGGCATTCGAAAAGGACTCGACGTTCATTGAACGATGGATCCCGTAATTGGTACCCGTCGTCATTACCGATATATTTTTTCCAGATTCGGTTCAATTGTTGCGTTACCCATTCCCCTTCTTTTGGATCATCTTCATGAATTTCCCGTTCCACTGTTACTTTAAGGCTCAGCCAGTGATACATATTCTCTGGATTCATGATCAAGATGGATACTTGTGGCGTATCCCTAATCCACTGGGTTTTTTTGCGATGCTCAGCGACGTTTATAAGGACTTTATCATCCTCATAGTCAAACCACATTGGAGTTAGGTTGGGTCGTCCGGCTTTTCCCATAACAGCCATAACGCATGCGATGGGCTTATCCATCAATTGTTTATAAGTGTCATCAAGATCTGAAATGCTCGAAACTTCGTAGCGATCACCCACAGTGAACTGGTTCGCTACTGTCCCGTTAGCAACATCGAGAAACTTAGCAACAGTAACAGCCATAATAGTAACCTTTCATCAAATAAAGATTAATGGGATGCCGACAAATATTTCGGCGACAAATACTGTGTAACAGACATATTGCATGTTTGGGCAATTTTAATAAATAAGAAGCCGTTTATGCTGTGCAAAACCTAGTATGTGGTTTGGCCAAGAATTAATTAGGAGTAAGGATTGGCACACTTACTTAAATTGTGTCCCCCTTATGTTATATTCCAGCAATCGGTAACGCGGGGCTGGTCGAACAAAGAAATATGTGCTTGACCCTTAACATTGACGGAACTTCAATATGCCTGACATTTCAAAATTTTTTCGGCCTGGCTCAATTGCTTTTGTTGGGGCCACTTCTGACGAGAGTAAGTTGGGGGGAAGACGATTCCGTTCTCTGGTTGAAGGGGGCTATACTGGGACGATTTATGCTGTAAACCCTAGTGCTAAATCAATCCGCGGAATTCCGGCATACAGCAACCTACTAGAGGTGCCAGGGACTGTGGATCTTGCCGTCATTGTTGTCCCCGCTAATGCCGTTCTTCCAACAATAGATGATTGCGTTAGGCTAGAGATTCCTGCTGTCATGCTCATTTCTGCAGGGTTCGGCGAAGTAAACAGGCAGGGAAAAGAAGCGGAAGTATCACTCGTTAACAAGGTGCGCTCGGCAGGTGGGCGGGTGATAGGTCCGAATTGTGCCGGTCTATTTTCGCACGCTGCTGGGATAAATCTTGGTGGTGCAACCGTACCGGCCGGGTCGATAGCCTTAATTTCACAAAGTGGCAATCTTCTACTTGATTTCAACCTTCGCGCTATCGAAGTTGGATTAGGATTTAGTCGTCAGGTCGCAATCGGTAACGCAGCCGATCTTGACGGGGTTGATTTGGTTGCTGATTGTTTGGATGACCCCAATACATCGGTCATCTTAGCATATATGGAAGGGTGGGAGGAAGGTCGCGGTCGCGCTCTATTCGAGTTGGCTCGAGATCATCCAGAAAAGAAACCGATAGTTCTGCTGAAACCCGGTCGTTCAGTAGAAGGAAAGCTGGCTGCTATAACTCATACAGGCAGTCTTTCTGGTGAAGACAGGGTTATAGATAGTGCTCTTCATCAAGCCGGAATATTGCGAGCTTCGGGTATTAGGGAAGCTTGGGCAATGACGGAAGCACTCTGTCGATGCCCTCCAGTATTAGGTGATAGCGTGGCAATTGTTTCTGATGGTGGAGGCCATGCGACTGTATTGGCTGATTCGCTTGGTTTGAAGGACTTCAAAATTCCGAAATTTAGTCGCGAGTTACAAAAGAGTCTTTCTCATTTTCTCCCATCACGTGCTACAATAACGAATCCTGTTGACTTTGCTGGCGTCGTCGAAAGTGAACCCGCGGTCTTACCAAAAGCCATAGATGTTTGTTTCAAAATGGGGTCGTTAGATGCAATTTTAGTTGCGGGCCATTTTGGCGGTTATCATTTGATAGGTGGGAGTGAGCTTGAAGGTCAGGAAATAGAGGCGGCGCATCACATAACCAATATAAAGAAAAAACACAAGGTGCCAGTTTTGTTTCAATCGATTCATGCGGACAACCCCACAAAATCACTCGAAATACTTCGAAGAGGGGGAATACCAGTGTTTAGAGACCCGGAGAATATAGCTGCTGCTTTGGAGGCGCTAAAATTCTTTCCAAATCTCCCTGATCGCAGTGTGCCGCTGTCATCAGCTAAGGTTTTGTCAGATCAAGACAAAAAACGAGCGATAAGAATCTGCAAGTCGGGAGGTAATAAAGGAATATTGTTAGAACCGGAAGCCCGCAAGCTGCTCGAATTGGCTAATTTTGATATACCCGAGTTTGTCATGGCTAAAAGCGCGGATGACGGGTTTGAAAAATATAAAGAAAAACGATGGACCAGTATCGCAGCTAAATTAATTGCTCCGGATATTATTCATCGTCAGCGAGTTGGCGGAATTCATTTGAACGTCAACGGCGAAACTTCCGTCCGTGCTTCGATAGAGACTTTGCTGAAACGGTTCCCGGCGGCGTCACGGTCGAAAGCCAAAATTCTTTTGACGCCGATGATAGAGCCAGGTCGCGAATTAATTTGTAGTGGTTTCCGGGATCGACAATTTGGGCCCGTAGTTATGTTGGGAATTGGTGGTACTATGGTCGAAGTGGTTGAGAATGTTGTTTTTCGCCTTCCTCCATTTTCTAAAGACGAACCGTTATCGATGATAAAGGAACTTGGATTATCCTCAGTTTTAGATAATTCTAATCGCCAATCGTCAATCTGCATCAATATTGTGGCGGACATACTTGTAAAAATTGGTGCTCTATTAGTCGAGTTGCCAATCCTTGAGACCATCGAGCTTAATCCAGTGATAGTTTCTTCAGATTGCCCTAGGATAGCGGATGTTAGTATTACATATAAGAAACTATAATAAAAATGAATCACTCGCCGGAGAAATTAGGGGCTTCTCGTCTAGAAAAAGCGGCAACACCCTCCTCGTTATCGAGGGTTGTGTAGGTTGCGATTAAGGCCTCGGTTTCAAAAGCGAGTGCAGTTTCAAGCTGATCGAGTGACACTTTATTTAGAACTTTTTTACTGAGTTCGATAGATATGGGGGCATTTTGGGTAATCATCTTTGCCAATTCATTCGCGCGTTCAGTCAATGCATTCGAAGATGTGATTTCTTCGACCAGCCCAATCTCGGAGGCTTTGTTTGCGGTTATGTGTTCTCCAGTGAAGATAAGGCGTTTGGCCCAAGACATTCCAATTGTTTTTGGAAGTAAAAGGCTAGCACCACCTGATATGAAGCGTCCTATTGTTGCTTCCGGAAACCCAAATTTCGCATTTTCACTTGCGATACGAAGGTCTGCTGCCAGAGCTATTTCTACTCCACCTCCTAAAGCATATCCGTTGATCGCGGCAATGATGGGAATTCTGGTGGCTACCATTTCACGCGCTAGTTGTTGATTATTGCGCTCAATTCGGCTCCGTGACTCAGACAATGTTTCACCACGCCAGGCCACTTCTTTCAGGTCTGCGCCTGAACAAAAGCCGCGACCGGCTCCGGTAATAATCGCGACACGCGCCTCAGAGCTGTTCCCAAGGGAATGAAATACATATATTAATTCTTCCCACATACTATGGTTTATCGCATTTAACACGTTGGGACGATTTAGCAAAATCGTCGCTATTCCGTCAGAGATATTAAGATTGATAGTAGTCAGCTTCATCTGCAAAGACCTCTCCTGGTTTGTGGTACTTTAGGTAATTTAAAGTAGAATACGTACAGAGATAAATTTATAGATCCGTTCCCACCATGCCATCTATAATTTGGAGGGATGTAAACCATTGATTTGCAAAAAGATATAATCCAATTAAATTGTTCAAATATTTAATATGGAGGTAATGTCATTAATGCGGGATAGAGTGTTGATTGTTGGCGCTGGTCCCGCGGGATTGTGCGCAGCTGCATACTTAACGAGACAGGGTGTTTCCGTGAGTATTTTTGAAGCGGAGCCTACTTTACCAAAAAATTTACGCGCTTCTACATTTCACCCGCCGACACTTGACTTGTTAGAGCCATACGGTGCGACTGATAGTATAATTAGTCAGGGGCTGATTGCTCCAAAATTCCAGTACCGGGATCGTGAAATAGGATGCCTAGCAGAATTTGACTTTGGATTAATTTCTGATTCAACCAACCACCCTTATCGGGTCCAGTGCGAACAATTTAAGCTCAATCTGTACCTGGTATCCTGGTTAAAGGAGCAAGGCGTAGATAGTATACATTTTGATCATACTATTATAAAAGTTGATCAAAGTGAGGACGGAGTGACAATTAGTGCCTCTACTCCAGAAGGTGAAAAAAGGTTCTCTGGTGATTGGCTGATAGGTGCCGACGGCGCGAATAGCATCGTGCGCAAACAATCGGGAATTGATTTTGAAGGTTTTACTTGGGAAGAGCGCTTCCTTGTGGTGTCCACACCCTATCGATATGAGAATGTGATTACTGATCTCTCCTTTGTTAATTATTATGCAGATCCCGAACAGTGGTTTTTTTTGCTGAAAGTCCCAGGTTTGTGGCGAGTTATGTTTCCGACTCGTAAGGATGAGGACGAGCATTCGATCTTCTCGCGAGATCGAGTGGAACAGAGAATGCAATGGGTTCATTCCGATGAAAAAGTCTACGAGGTTTCACATTCAACATTATATAAGGTTCATCAGCGAGTGGCAGCGAGATACCGGGAAGGTCGAATTTTTTTAATGGGTGATGCTGCGCACATAAATAACCCGCTAGGAGGCATGGGCATGAATGGTGGCATTCACGATGCGTTTAACTTAGCTGAAAAAATAGCATCCGTTTACCATGATAAAGGACAGGAAAAATTTTTGGATCGTTATGAAAAACAACGGCGGGCAGTCGCTTTAGATTATGTAAATACGCAAAGCATAAAGAATAAGAACAACTTGGAAGCCAAAAACGTCAAAGATCAAAAAGCCTTTCGAGGCTTTCTGGCAGACCTAATGCAGAACCAGACAAAAGCTAAAGAATACCTAATGAGGGTATCTATGCTAGCTAGCCTGGAGAGTGCTAAGAAAAATAGCCTCTGAACTCGCTTATTTCTTGTAAGATATCGAGGAGGAAAAATGAATACGTTTTACTTGAGAGCTTATTTGGGTGCCTTTATTACTTTTTGTGTAATGGATGGGCTGTGGTTGGGAGTTTTAGCCACGGATTTTTATTATGGAGCTCTAGGAGAGCTTCTTCTCAAAGAGCCGAATTGGCCCGTGGCGATTGTTTTTTATCTGGGTTACATCGCAGGAATCGTTTATTTCGCAATACGACCCTCACTAGGACGGGGAAGCTATTTTACGGTATTTCGTGATGGTGCTATGTTTGGTTTAATGGCATACGCCACATATGACATGACCAATATGGCAACCCTTAAGGGGTGGTCTTTAAGTGTTGCTATTGTGGACATATTTTGGGGTATTGTGATCACTGGGACTTCTTCAATCGTGGGTTACAAGTTAGCGTGCGTCCCGCCAACTAATTCTCCATTTAATTGAAGTGTAGGAGTTTGTGACGGATTAAAATTATACATTGCTATGTTTTTGAAAATGCTAATAAAGTACCCAGGTCATAAATGGTTTGTTAAGCAAAACGGGATGCATAAGAATGAATTTGATAATACGCTTTATATTAGTTTTCCTTTGCTTATCTTTTGTCGGATGTAAAGCAGAGCTGATAGAAACAAAAATAAAAACGACAGCTTTAAAAAAAGCCATGTCTGAAGGGGTTGCCGACGTCCCGTTTAAGACTAAAATCACTATAATGGGTGATGAAAAAGATACTAGGCAACAGATAGAAGCGTTTCAGCAAATTATAGAAAATTATCTCGACATAGAGGACATAGAGATTTCAAAATCTATGATGGGAATGGATCTTATTATAGAGGGCTCCATTCCATTAGTAGCTGGCAACAAATTACCGGAAAAACGACAAGATCCGTGGGGACTTTTTATCAGAAAAAACCAACGAAAGGTTTTAGCTAATACCTACCCGTTTGAGTTGGCGCTCAGGCCCACGCAACATTTCGGTGGGTTTAAAAATCAATTTTCAGAAGTGAATATTCTTTTAGCTCCAGATCCTTATCAACCCATACTATTCAAATTTCGGAATAATGACGGGTCAAAGTTCAGAATTTTTTCAGGGGGTGTTGAGGTTGCTGGGAGACACTTCGCCATTTTCGAAGGATCTGCAAAAAAGCGCTTGTCATTAAAGATGGAGGGCGGTGTGTACGATCATACAAATCCTGTGATTTTCTTCAATTTGCAATAGGCTTTTGGTTCCAAGGGTGAACTGTTGTTTGTAGTGTAGGAGAAACAGCCGAGGACTATATATAAAATGTCTATGGAACTGAAGATTGGGAGTGGATTCGAATTTCCTACGCAAGAGTTCTTTGTATCTAAAGAGGACCAGAAGTTTAAGCTGGCATGCTGTGGTATAGACCCGGATTTATATGGGGAAGAAGTCGATATAACTATGCTGGGCTTGCCTACTCTGCGCGTTTTAATGGCTTGTTCTATTCCTATATTAGGAAGTGTTCATCTTTGGCAGAGATTTCGACAATTAAAACCGTTTAAATTTGGGGAGCGAATCTTGGCATCGGGAAAAGTTTTACGTGTTGAGCCACATCCGCGGGGTTGTATTCTCACTTGTGATTTTACCTACATGGATTCTCGTGGCGAGATAAGG
>CAYFGZ010000121.1:0-9872 GCA_964342575.1 uncultured Nisaea sp.
TATAATCAGCAACAACAACACCATCATAGTTACCAATTCTTTCTTTAAGATCTCCTATATCTATTCTTGTCTTGACATAATCATGCTCATCAACTCTTATCAACATCTGGTTAGTTTTATTATCCACATAACGAGTTTTTGTGATTAACTCACCATTTGTTATAATATCACAATCAACACCAAGAGCTTCAATATTAGCTTGAACATTTTTTGCCATACCACCATTCTTCTTAACCTTTACTGGATTAAATACAGGAACAGGAGCTTCAGGACAAATCCTATCACAAGTTCCATATATAAACTTATCTACACAACTATCACCTATTACTAATAATTTCAATTATAAACCTCCACACATTTATTATAAACTTGATCGGCATTTGGATGACATTTGAATGTATCATAATATTCATAACAAACACCATCCACTAACATTGATTTAACATTACCAAAATTTCTAACGGAATATTTTAAATTAGATGCACAAAATTCTTTACATTCACCACCCACAAACGAATATTTATATGTCTGTGAATTATTTCTAATTGGTGCTCTAAATATAGGATTTACAGTACTCCCAATCTGTACAATATGAGTATCAGTAGTTCCTGCTAAATGTAATAATCCAGAATCCATAGTAACAAAACATTTAGAATTATTTATTATATCCCATACTTCATATAATGTAGTCTGATCAAATAAATTTATACCATTAACAATATCAACACCAATGTCTGTAAAATCTAAATCATTATCTCTATACAAATGTGGGTTTGTAAACTTATGGAATTCCTTATCTATACTTTTACCAACAAGAACTACATATATACCATCTTTATTAAATAAATCAATTAACTTTTGAAAATTATTTATATCCCATTCTCTATCTTTAGAATTTCTAGATATATTTAAACA
The DNA here is from genome assembly GCA_964342575.1 of uncultured Nisaea sp. GTDB lineage: Bacteria > Pseudomonadota > Alphaproteobacteria > Thalassobaculales > Thalassobaculaceae. Next base: position 916 of record CAYFGZ010000121.1, read on the forward strand.
TATATAATCTTTAGGAATATTCATTTTTTCTCTAATATCAACTTTATTGGGAAAAAAATTTAATTCATGATCTTTACCCCATAAATTAAACCCAAGTTGGCTAGCCATATAATTTGTTAGTGTCATATGCCTAATATGTCTAAAGAATTCTCCCTCACTTTCTCCATTTGTTTCACCCACCCCTATTCTATGAATTATATAATCATCTTTATATTTAGACAAAAATTCTTCTGTAGTGTGGTGGTTAATTGATGGTACATTACAATTATCTATAAAAATAGAATTATCTACATATGGATTATTTTCAAATATTATAGGCGCTCTACTAGCTACATTTATTTTTCGTTCATATACCTCATATAATTTTTTGATTATGGGTGTAGCGCATATAATATCACCCATACCAGAAAATCCTATATGAACTAATACATCCTTCATTTTAAAATATCTTTACATACACCCCAAACTTCTTGGAATTGTGGGTGACATTTATTAAAATTTCGTTTATCACCAGGATAATCATCTGAATATCTTTGTGGTAAACAATCTATAACAGGAGGAACACTCTGAATAGTTCCCCATTCTCGAACTCCCCATTTCATATCAGAAGCGCACCAATCACACCCACCTCTAACATAATTATATTTATAATCTTGATTTCCATATCTATACGGAGCTCTAAATTTCGGATTAATAGAACTTCCAATCTGTACAATATGAGTATCAGTAGTTCCAGCTAGGTGTAATATCCCAGAATCCATTGTTATCACCATATCGGCATTCTTTATTATATGCCAAGTTTGAGATAAAGTTGTTTTATCCATTAGATTTAACCCATCTTTTATTACTATATCTAAAAGCGGTTTTTTAGTTTTTCCCCAAAATCCCAATTCGGATGATGTCTTTCCTATAGCAACCACACTAATATTTTTCTGATTTAATGAATAAATTAATTGTTGCCAATTATGTTGTGACCAACTTCTAGATTTCCAAGTTTTTGTTGGATGTATAGCGACATATTTTTTTGGAAGATTTTTTATCTCTTCATAGTCATCAGCATAAAACTCACAACTCATTTCTTCTGGTGTTAACATAAATCCCAAATCTATAGCATGGTGTTGTCTAATATCACATACATTATGTCTAAGCTCTATTCCATTTATTTTATTCCCAACATTCATAAATGTTTTATGTATATTATTTTCATCATAATTATGATTTATGGTTTCCAGTGAACTTTCCTCTATATCATAAACACAATTAACTTTTGAATTATTCTTAAATATTTCTTTGTGATGAGTGTATACATCTATTTTTTCTTTATATATATCATGTAATTTATTTACAATAGGACTACCACTTATAGTATCTCCAATACTTCTTGAATTTAAATATAAAACTTGTTTAGCCCTTAGCTTAACTTCAGGCATAAAACTCGGTGATGATAGTGGTTGAGATTGAATCTCATTCTCTTTCCATCTGTTTACATATTTTCCAGTTTCTATCCCAGTAATCATACGATCAATAGAATTCATAACTTGTTCAGGAGTTATAGTTTCAAATTCATGCCAATCATCAAATGATTTACAATCTACTATAGGATTCCAGTTCCAATCACTAGCATCAAATTTAGATTTACCACCATTATCTATTCTATTAAATATGCCGGAATTGGGGTGGTCATTATATACCCTTATACAATTACTTCTCATTTCACAAAAAGGTTTGCTAAAAGATGATATCATTATATTAGGAGTACCTACACCCCACGCTAACCAAGAAAGACCAGAACCTATTCCAATGAAAAAATCAGCATATTTTAAATCGACCATTCTATCCTGAATAGGCAATTCTCCAGTTTTATTTATAGCATTTTTAGGAATATGATTCATACAATCCCCATTTCCAAAAATAGCATACTTATCAATATCTACAACTTTATATCCTCTTGATTTTAAATAATCAACAACTTTTACCCAACCATCTTTATGATTCCAATATTTAGCTTGTGAGGTCGATTGCGTAGCAATACAAACATATTTTTCTTTTATTCTTCTTTCTTCATTTGGGATAACCAATTTTGGTTTTATTTCCTTGTGATTTAAACCAAGTATATCTGTAGCAGATTCCTGTAATGATATCAATCTTATATCTCGAGGATTCTTTCTTTTATTTATATTATCACCATCCCAAAACCATCCAAGATCGTATTTAGCATATGGATTGGATACCGATTCACCAGGATTTATAAATTTAATATTTGGATAATTATCCTTAAACATATCATTCCAAAAGGTTGATACTACTAAATTACATTTATGTTTTTTTCTAAATTCTTCTACATACGGAAACCATGCTACTGTATCGCCTAGTGATTTACTTTCAAAGGATAATAATACAACTTTATTTTCAGCATTAAATTTATATGTTCGTAAAAGTTCACCATCTTTAGATATTAAAATTTTCCAATCAACAAAATATTCTAATGATGCTTTAGCCCAGTGGCCGCTTTTAAGATTAACAGAATATATTATAGCACCATTTCTCTGATCTACCATCTGACAATAATATTCGTCATTATTATCAGCTGATAATTCTATAAAACATCCATTCATAAAATGTATATTTATTGATAAATTATCTTTTTGATTTTTATTATTATTATCTTGTATTTTAAACTGTCTTTGATATAAATCTATTAATTCGTTTTTCATTAAATCCCCATCCAATTTGAAGTAACCACTTCAGATACATTTTCTTGTTTTATATTTAGTATCTTGCGAATATTGCTTACTGTATTATTAATATCACTATCTATATAAGTTATATAAGAATTGGTATCATACATACCAGCTAAATATTCCAAATCCCTCATTATGATTGGCATCTTCCAACTTAAAGCTTCTTTTATAACAAGTGGGTTACATTCCATTTTAGATGCAAAATAAAATAAATCACAAGCCGAATAAAAGGAATCTACATCATCTCTCTCATCCCATACTCTAATATTCGATGGTAGCTCATCCAAATCATTTGGAATAAACTCTTTATAATAATCTTTAAAATTTAGAGCAAGATTACCTACAAAATGAAATACTATTTCATCGTGTTGTAATACCTTAGCAACATCAAATATCTCTTTTTGATTTTTTCCAGGTGCAAATAAACCTACATTTAAAACATGCTTTTTATTAGGATCTAAACCCAACCTACCCAAAGCTTCATTTCTATTTGGTCTGGTATAATCTTCTATTGGATATTGAATAACAAATTTAGGAACATCTATATGGTCGGTTTGATTAATATGCATGGGGGTAATAAAAGCAAAAGCGTCTGGTATATATACTTTAGAATTCCAATTATAAGTTGATGTATGGCATGTTTCTATTATATTATATCTGCGGTTATTGTTATATAACTTCTTAGATATGGAATTATCCATAAATAGTTCTGGTATTTCTTCCATATGTATCATATGAGGGTTGACTCTACTAATAATATCAAACAAACTACCTTTATCTTTATCAGGTAGGTATATAATATTATCCCCAAGTATTTTATTTATTTTATTCTTCTGAACTACAAACCAATGCCTTCCAGCGTCTTCATAACATATAGCAGTAAGTTCAATATCATCTTTAATTAATTCTATCCTTTTTAAAGATACTTGTGGTAACCCTCCTGTTGATAAGTGTGGTATAATTAATAATACTCTTTTCTTCTTATTCTTTAAGTATTGATAAGCCTTTTCCAACTCATCAATGACTTTTAATCCATGAAAAAATTTAACTTGATGTTTATGTTTAGGAATCATCAAAAATCTATCATTATTTAAAGCCCTCTTCCCAACTTTTTCGGTTGGTAATAATTTATTACCTCTCCATTGAGTATCCCATTCCATATCACAATCAAAAAAATAACTAACTGTTTGACTTGTTAGTATATTAGTATAACATCTTGGTAATCTATCATAATATTTGTATTTCCAGAATAGTACATTTATTATAGTTTCCTCATGATATGGCGCGAGATTTTTCCAATCACTAACGATAATATCATCTTGACATAACTCATCCCATTCTTTTATAAACTCTAAACATTTTCTATTAAATAAAATATATCCAGTTTGAGCATACCAACTTCTATTATCTGGATTTATTCCTAATTTTTTTATTAGCGTTTGTTCTATATAGAATTTACCACCCCAACCTATTATCTCAAAAATACCTTCTGTTAATAATGGGTAATTTTGTATTTTATTTTTATATGAAAACAATTCATCTATATTTTCATTACATAAAGAATCACCATCTATATAAAATCCTGTTTCTACTCCATTAGATAAAGCGTCTAATAATATTTTTGGTTTTAATGTTAAAAATTTATAAACATCTGGATCTTCCCTATCTACATAAAAACTATCACCATCACCATCATCTTTAACTTTTTTTGGTTCTTTTATATCTGAAAAATCTAATCTCCGTTTAATTAAATTTGGATAATCAAAATCAGCATCACAATTTATTGTATATAAAATAAACTTTTTGTCGGAAAATAAATCTAATGTTTTTATAGCATATTCTACAATAGGTAAATAATCTTTACTCACATGCGTTATATAAGCCTCTTTTGGTAATATATTCTTATTTCTATTTATCATATATTCATATATATCTTTAATCTGAGTTTCTTCTCTAGCTCCATGGAAAAATGTAATGTTTTTTTTATCCTTTTCTTTTGGGATATTTGTAAATGATGATAATATTTTTTCTTTTAAATGAACCTCTTCAAAAAATTGTCTAACAATGTCAACACCATATTTTCTAGTATCCAAAAACTGATATGGTAGCATATAATTATATTTATATTTCCATAACATTACATTCATAATGGTTTCATCGTGCCATGGTGCTATAGTTTCCCAATTATTTATTACTTCAGAATCAAAGGCTATATCAATACAATCTTGGAAAAATTGTCTACAATCTTTATTGATAACCATAATACCAGCTTGTCTATACCAACTCCTCTCATCTTGATGTAATCCTAATCTTTTTTGTAATGAATATTCTAGAGATTTTCTATTATCACACAACTGTTCACCATCTATTTCAGTAAATGGGTTTCCTCTACCATCATACATATTATATTGATAATAACCTTTAACTAATATTGGAGCATTAGTTATATTATTAATCTCATTGAATAAGTTATCTACATTTAAATTAGCTATCATATCGCTATCTAAATATATAATCTCATCCCATCCATTATCGATAGCATCCACAATAGCTTTTAATCGAGATGACATACAAATAAACTTATCTGTAGGTGTTTTGTTTTTAAAATTGTTAGATATCTCAGGAATATTAAATGGTATTTTAATTAAATTATCTGAATTAAATTCTGTATTAAAATTTAATGTATATAATAAAACTTTATGTTCAGAAACATCATTTAGCGATTTAATTAAAAATTTAGCTTTATCAAAATAATCTTCTGTTACGGATATTAACCATACTGATTTTTTATTCATATAACCATTCCTTATTTATATATTTGGATTATAGTTGTACATTCCAGTATTCCAGTGTACAATGTGTACTATTATAAGTACTAGTACTACTTGCAATTTCTTATATATATAAATATATTAATCTTTGTTTTTATTATTTTTATTGTTCTTTTTTTGTCTGGATAATTCATCTAAATAATCATCCATCTCTAATAACCCTATTGATTTTAACATCTCATCGTAACCAATTCCTTTGCGATTTAATGCATCATTTGCAAAATCTCTTCTTCTTTTATTACGTCTTTTGTTATCAATATCATGCTCATTTAATGATTCTTGTAACATTCTTAAATATCTTTCCAACTTTCCTAATTTGATATCTACATCTGGTTTATCGGGGGTATCCTCACCAATATCTTCTACTGATTCTAATTCTCCAAGTAGATAACTATAGAATTCGATAGATGCCCTATCATGAGCCATTTTAGAAAGAACATATTGTTCATTCACAATCTCAACTACTGCTTTAAAAGTATCTTCATCTATGTTATAATGTTTCATAATATTTTATCCTTTAATATCTACAGTAATAACTATTAACTCACGTTCCCAAAATCGATTTTTTTACATTAAAACTTGCACACCCATTAATACAGCCGATAGAACTATGGATATAATAGTTTTAGTTGTTAATCCTTCTCCAAGAATATAGCTGGTCATTAATGAAAAAACTATTATACTCGCACCAAACGCTATCATTCGTCCAGGCCATATCAACCCATCAAACCCATCATAATACCATTTAGTTGTATAAATAAATAAATAAGAAATTGGGAATCCAAATAATGCTAATATAAAATAATTATCCCTAAACCAATCCCATTTAAATTGCGCATTTAATTGTATCCATACTAATATATTAGTTATGGCACATATAAGTGTTGTTATAAATATTAATTTGTAGTTCATATATATAAATAGAGGGGGAAATAATTCCCCCCTCATTCCATTTTTATTATTTCTGAAGGAACTTATCATTCATTGTTTTAGCCACTTGCATCATATTAGTAGCGTTAATAAATGAAGCGTCTTTACCATACATTTTAGTAAATGATTCTTTATCATTACCATAGCTATAATCATCACCGATAAAATAACTCATAACTTTCAATCCCATATCTTTCATATCATTAACCATTTTTCTTGTATGATTCTCAGCGTAATGTCCTCTATAATCAATACTTGAATTAGAGTAATATGGCTGACCATCTGAAAAGTTAATGAAATAAGAATCTTGGTTATTATTTCCAGGAATCAATTCTTTAGCTATAGCTTCAAAACAAAGACCTTCAGGAGTTGTTCCAGTAACATCAAGAGCCCCAAAAAGATTTTTAACTTTCTGAAGTTTATCTATTCTTGAATCATAACAAACCATAATCATAGGAACATCAGTTGAAGAACTACCACCATAATGTCCAGCAGTATTATGAGTAGCTCTTATTGAAACAACCACATCAATGTTACCAGACATATCAGCCGCTTTAATCATAGCGATTGCACTTGTCATAGCTTTGTTCCATTTATTACCACACATAGAACCACTCGCGTCAATAGAAATATGTAAGTAAGCCTTATTATATCTATCAACGAAAGTTTGACTAAAGACATTCTCATTACCAAACCCAAGTTCAGCGATTAATCTTCTATCAATCTTTCCAGTATCTTTTCTTGTGTATTTCAATGATCTTTCTTCAGACCTAACTTGTAATTTTCTACCAAGAACAGTTCCAAGTCTTAAACCCTCTTTAACAAAGTTATATTCTCTTGAAAGATAAGTTTCTCTAGTAGTATTATATCTACTCAAATTATATTCAGTAGCACATCTAAATATATTTGATTCAATTAAACCCTTTGTTAATTTTTTAACAACCAAACATTTTGTTCCTTTACTAACATCACCAGACCAACCTTTAGGAATACCATTACCAACATTCTCATAACTAGCACCACTTTCCTCAATAGCTTTAACATCACTCATATCTTTTTTAGAAAGTTTACCTTTTTTAATATTACCATCGATAAAATCTGATTGCTTTTTTAGAGCTTTTTTCAATTGAGATTTCTGTCTATCTGAAAGTTCTATTGGTTCAGAACCATCATCATTTGACATATTCTCTGATGGTGGGATTGAATTGGAAGAAACATCGCTAGGTAATTTAATAGAAGAACCACCACTTGAAGAACCATCACTTGAAGATTCCATTTCACCATTCTCAATAGAATCAAGTAACTCTTGAAATTGTTCATCAGATAAATCAGATGATTCTGAATCAGTAGATGGTTGTGAATCAGAATTACCATTCTGACCACCAGACTCCTCTTCTGTAACCACTTTAGAAATATTTGATAAGATTATTCGATAAACATCAAACGCAACTTTAGCAGCCTCTACAGAAGATTTTAATCTACTGATATTAGGAAGATTTATAATATTCCATATTTCTTTTAAACCTTTAAGAGAACCTAATTGACGATTCTTATTATGAAGATTAATAATCCTAGCTTCATACGAATCCCAATCTTCAGTTCTCATTTCTTCTGAAAGTAACATCTTATCAATTACTTTAGAATAGAAATACTTGTCATACATAGAGTGATAATAACCTTTATAACCAGGAGAAGTTTTGAAAACATAATAATCAATTCTTCTATCCTCAACATAGTTTAATAAATTCTTAACTTGTTTTACAACATCATTTCTACCAATACCCTTTGCTTCAGCAAGAATAAATAATTCAGCTGGAATATTTGATTCAAGATTTTTCAGATGATTAAAATCTGATAACTTAATATGAGAACCTTCGTGAAGAGCCAAACCAACAGCAACATCAAAGTTCTTATCATTAAGGTTAGAACCTAAAACAACTTTTTTACCATCTGTATAACTGTCACCTCTTGAATTAAATTCAACTGGAATAGATTCTCCAGTTAATATAGTAACGAAATTAGCAATAGCACTACGATAACTAGCTAATTTAACAACATCCTTACCTTTAGGTTTTTCGGTATCAGTACCAAATAACTCATTATACTCATCATCATTATTGTCCATCCAAAATGATGAGAATTGAGATTTTGATTTAGAAGGGCCACTCTTAAAAATAAACCCTCTATTATCTCTCTTTAAACTCATAAAATCCTTTCTTTTATCGTTAACCTTACATTATACGTTACGAATAAATATATATACCATGCAAGCTTTTTTTTATTTTTTTTGAAGAAAAAGCTCCCACTTTCGTGGGAGCCCATCAAAACAAAGTTCCCTAAGAAACAGCCTCTGAAACTTCTTCATCGGTAAATAACTCTTCATCAGAACCATCAGAGATAAACTTTTGAACAATCTGTTTCACAAAAGTTCTTTCGGAATCAACACCACCATCTT
>CAYFGZ010000122.1:0-9794 GCA_964342575.1 uncultured Nisaea sp.
GTAGGAGTTGGTGCAGCAGTTTGGCCTCTTATTCACCAAATGAATCCCGCAGCAGACACATTGGCGTTGTCCACCACCGAATTTGATGTGTCAGGGGTGCAGGAAGGCATGTCTGTAACGGTTGTTTGGAGAGGGAAACCTGTATTCGTTCGCCATCGAACTGAGGCTGAAATAACAGAAGCACTTAGTGTGGATTTGGCTGACTTGCCTGATCCAGAAGCTGATACAGACCGAACCAGTAGGCCTGAAATACTTGTATTGCTCGGAGTGTGCACGCATTTGGGTTGTGTCCCGCTGGGACAAAAAACAACCGATGTTCGCGGTGACTGGGGGGGATGGTTTTGCCCTTGTCATGGTTCTCACTACGACACGTCGGGTAGGATTAGGAAAGGACCAGCACCGAGTAACCTTATCATTCCCCCATATAAGTATATCTCAAATGATGTGATTAAGATCGGTTGAGGAACGGAATTATGAGCGGACCCAAAATGACCAACCCAGTGGCTAGGTGGATAGATCATCGACTACCAATTTTTACCTTTTTGCATCACGAGATGCACGAATACCCTACACCTAAGAATCTGAATTACTGGTGGAATTTTGGTTCTCTGGCCGGGATAGTCCTAGTCATTATGATTGTGACCGGTATTATTTTGTCTATGCACTATACTCCCCATGTTGATTATGCTTTTCAGTCGGTGGAACGTATTATGCGGGACGTCAATTACGGTTGGCTGATAAGATATATTCATGCAAATGGTGCGAGTTTCTTTTTTATCGTGGTTTATATTCACATTTTTCGGGGACTTTATTATGGATCGTACAAGGCTCCTAGGGAGCTGTTGTGGATCTTGGGTGTTGTAATCTTGTTACTTATGATGGCAACAGCCTTTATGGGTTACGTGCTACCGTGGGGGCAGATGAGCTTCTGGGGTGCAACGGTTATTACAAATCTTTTTTCTGCGATACCGCTAGTCGGTGAATCCATTGTAACGCTCCTTTGGGGCGGGTTTTCTGTTGATAATCCAACCCTTAATCGTTTCTATACACTCCATTTTCTTTTGCCATTTGTTATTGTTGGTGTAGTTGTTCTCCATATAGTAGCCCTTCACAGGTTTGGCTCAAACAATCCTCTAGGGATAGACGTCCGCGGTAACCAAGACACGGTTTCCTTTCATCCTTATTATACTGTAAAGGATATGTTTGGGCTTAGTGTATTTCTTACAATTCTCGCGGTTATAGTATTTTTTCTGCCAAATTCAATGGGGCATCCGGACAATTACATCCCCGCTAATCCTATGGTGACGCCGGCCCATATTGTTCCAGAATGGTATTTTCTGCCATTTTATGCGATCCTCCGAGCTGTTCCAGATAAACTGTTTGGCGTCCTCGCAATGTTCGCTGCGATAGGTGTACTTTTTGTTCTGCCCTGGTTAGATAGGTCGCCTGTTCGAAGTGCAACATTTCGCCCAATTTATAAGGTAATGTTTTGGGTGTTTTTGATAGATTGTGTTGCGTTGACGTATTTAGGAGGAAAACCGGCTGAGGGTGTCTACGTAATCCTGGCTAGGCTCTGCACGATATATTATTTTTTCCACTTTATCATATTATTGCCAGCACTTTCTATATTCGAAACGCCACGACCGCTTCCAAGGAGTATTGGTCAACCGGTACTTGGGCCGAGTGGGGGAGAAGTGGCTCCTGCCACGGCAGCTCCGAGGGAGAAATCGTAATGCTTGTCCGTCAATTTTTTGTGGCATTTGTTATTTTGATTGTTGCTGAGTTAGGGGTTAATCAAAAGGCTGGCGCGGCAGAGAGTGTTGCTTTACCAATGCAAAACTGGTCATTTGGTGGCGTGTTTGGAACTTTCGACCGTGGAGAACTGCAGAGAGGGTTCCAAGTGTACAAAGAAGTTTGTGCTACGTGTCACTCCCTTAACTATATAGCCTTTCGGAATTTGTCAGATCTTGGGTTCAATGAAAACGAGATCAAGGCTATTGCGGGGGAATACGAGGTGCAAGACGGACCCAATAACGAGGGAGAGATGTTCGTGCGACCAGCCGTACCTGCCGATAGAATTCCCGCACCTTACGCGAATGATAATGCGGCTAGGGCCAGTAATAATGGGGCTCTCCCACCCGACTTGTCTCTAATGGTAGATGCGCGAGTTGGAGGAGCTGATTACATTTTCGCTCTTCTTAGCGGTTACCAAGAAGCCCCTGACGGTAAAGAGGTAGGGGAAGGTATGTACTACAATATGTATTACCCGGGACATCAAATAGCTATGCCGTCCCCCTTAATTGAGGATGGCGTTGAGTACGGCGACGGTACTCAAGCCACAATTTCTCAGCAAGCCAGAGATATCTCAGCATTCCTTGCATGGGCGACAGAGCCGAATTTAGAACAGCGTAAACGAATGGGGGTTATGGTCGTTCTGTTTTTAGTTATTATGACGGGACTGTTTTACTATAGTAAAAGAAAGACTTGGTCGGATATACATTGAGAAATACGAATAATACGAGGTAACAGGGGCCGCGATATTAAGCGGCCCTTCTTTTTAGGAGAAGCGTGCGGAAATGAAGAAATCAACGATCGGTATTATTGGCGGCAGCGGAGTACAACAAATAGAGGGTTTAAACGGTGCTAAATGGGAAAAGGTATCTTCTCCCTTTGGAGAACCATCGGACAACCTTTTAATTGGGGATATTAACGGAAATCCGGTTGTTTTTTTGCCCCGCCATGGGCGTGGTCACAAATTGTCGCCAACTGCGATTAATTATAGAGCAAATATAGATGTAATGAAGAGGGTGGGTACTACGGATATTATTTCGTTTAGCGCCGTGGGATCGCTTAAGGAGGAATACCGGCCCGGAGATTTTGTATTGGTTGACCAGTTTATTGATAGAACATTCGCAAGAAAGAAGACGTTTTTCGATAACGGTTGCGTTGCGCATGTTTCTTTTTCTCATCCTATATCTTTTAGATTGCAAAAAGCGCTATACGCTGCATGTGAAAAACTAGGTTTAAAAGCACATCTTGGAGGTACATATATTTGTATGGAGGGACCTCAATTTTCTACTTATGCGGAGAGTATTCTCTATAGGTCCTGGGGGTGCGATGTAATAGGTATGACGAATATGCCTGAAGCTAAATTGGCTCGGGAAGCCGAACTACCATATGCCACGGTCGGCATGGTGACGGATTACGACTGTTGGCATCCCGATCATGAAAGTGTTTCCGTCGAGGGTGTAATTGAGGTCATGAAGCAAAATAGTAAAAATGCAAATGAGTTATTATGTAACGTCCTCCAGTACATTAAAGACCGGCCAGACGTGGATACACAAGGAGGCGATCGGGCCTTGGATTTTGCGATAGTCACCTCACCCGAAGCACGTGATCCAGCGACTATGTCTAAATTAGATGCCGTGGCGCAAAGGATTTTATCTAATTCATCGAACTAAAGTTCTCACATAGTGACAGAATATATAATAGACTTAAGGAGCTTTAATAGCTTGCTTGGAAAGAACTGTTATGATGACTGCTTCATGCAAAAAGGCGAGAGGATGTTGCTATGCCATATAGCAGTGTAAGGTCTCTGGAGGCTCTCTACGACATGGTTAGCAACTGTCAGGCAGGCGATACGAGATCACTGAGTGTTCGAAGTATATTTGCAGCAAAAAGGGGTAACCACCACGATGCGGCGGAATTACTTGGAAAGTGCGTGACTTTGGAGCCTGGAATTGCTTATTACCAACAGCAATTGGGTCGTGTTTGTGCAAAAATGGGGTGGTGGAAGCAAGCGATGGTGGCCCTGAATCGAGCGATATACTTGGATCCTTATGATGCTGAATCATGGTATGGGTTAGGTCATGTATTTAGAACTGTCCAAAAAAAAAAGGAAGCTGAGTTTTGTTTTTACCAGTGCTTGCTCGTAGAGCCTGGATTTGACAAGGCCATTCAGGCTTTGGATGGGTTGCATTGAATTTTAATTAGAAAACACTCATTTCATGTGTTCGGAAAAATGTTTCAAAGTCCGCTCCTCAGCTATTTGACTACTAGTCTCTTCAAAACTGTTTCTCTGTTCACAGTTAAAGCCGTGACCTGCGGGGTAAAGGTACACGGGACAATCAGGCTGATTGTTTTTAAGAATCTCCACTTCCTGTAGGGTAATAAAGTGATCCTGTTCTCCAAAGTGGAAAATGACCGGGCACTGTGGTTTAAGATCTGCTAGTGCGGCAATACCGCCTCCATAATATGAGGAAGCACAGGAAAATCCCTTTATTTTACAAACGGCCAGCCACGATAATGTTCCACCCCAGCAATAACCGACTAACCCAACTTTTCCGCTAGAACTCACAAGATTTAGCACAGCAGATATATCCGTTAAAGGTAATTCGTTGCCAATTTTTTCTCTAAGTTCTTTGCCTTTCTCGCGGCCCTCTGGACCGTAGCCCAGTTCTATGCCAGGCCCAAACCTATCGAAAAGTGCAGGAACTCCAACAAGGTATCCTTCTCTAGCATATTTGTCGGCGACTCTTCGAATGTGTTCGTTGACCCCAAAAATTTCCTGCACTAGAACTATACCTCCTTTAGCGACTCCCTTTGGTTGCGCTAAATAAGTATCGAAAATATGTCCATCAATAGAAGTAATCTTTATTTTTTCACCCATCGGTAACCTCCAAAATAACCCGTTCCGCTTTTAACGCTATATAGTTGCACTCGAGTTCTAATCCTAAATTTCAGCAAAGAAAAAAGGGTCCGTTTTCCAGACAATCGGATATTTTTAGAAAAAATAATTTCCCCTGGTATCGTTTTAGTCGTCAAATTTATACGTTGAAGCGAAAATGCAGTATGTCGCCATCTTCTATCAAATAATCGGCGCCTTCGACTCGAAAACGACCAGCGTCTTTAGCGCCCTGCTCACCTCCGTATGTAATAAAATCATTATAACTAACGGTTTCTGCTCGGATGAAGCCTCTTTCAAAATCGGAGTGAATAGCTCCTGCCCCATGAGGAGCACGGGAACCTTTAGGTACAGTCCATGCCCGAGTTTCCTTAGGGCCTGCGGTAAAAAAAGTTATTAAATCAAGTAATTTATAGCCTGCTTGGATGAGTTTATCGAGGCCTGCAACTTTCAATCCCAGCGTTTCCAGAAACGCTCTTTTTTCATCTAGCGACGATAGTTGCGAAATCTCAGATTCTATTTCGGCTGATATAACCACGCACTCTGATTGCTCCTTCGCGGCGTACTTTGCCACCTCGTCGCTAAGATTGTTCCCGCTGGCGGCGGCTTCCTCTTCCACATTGCACACATAAACCATGGGTTTTGCTGATAGCATGTTCAATTCTTGAATTATATGAATCTCTTTTTCTTCCCAACCCGTTACTTTTCGGAGGGGGATGCCATCTTCCAAGATATTGAGTATGTGGCGTAGCACTTCGAGTTTCTTTTTAAGACTGATATCACCACCACGAGCCCTCTTTTCCATGCTAACGATCCGGCGCTCTACGTTTTCCAGGTCTGATAGTAAAAGTTCGGTCTCGATTGTCTCTATATCCCTTAAGGGCTGGATGTTTCCAGCAACGTGAGTAATCTGATCATCTTCAAAACATCTTAAAACATGTACAATGGCATCTGTTTCGCGCACATTCGCAAGAAACTGGTTTCCCAAGCCTTCGCCTCTGCTAGCTCCCTTAACCAATCCAGCAATATCCACAAACTCAAGTTGCGTTGGGATTATTTTCGCTGATTTAGCTAGGGCGGATATATTTTCCAGCCGAGCGTCTGGAACAGCTACTCGACCTTTATTTGGCTCGATTGTGCAAAATGGGTAATTAGCGGCTTCGGCGGCTTCTGTTGAGGTGAGGGCGTTGAAGAGTGTGGATTTCCCAACATTTGGAAGTCCAATAATTCCACAGTTGAATCCCATTAGTAAATCTCCTCGTTAGGAGTATTCAGAATTTCCTGTTTCATTGTAAAACTTAAGGGTTTTGTCGATCTCTAGTGAGCCGCTTTTTTTTGCCTCAGAAAAAATTTTAGACGCTAATTTTGTCATGAGCGCATTTTCATTACCTTCAACTAAAAGATCAATATTGTCGACTAATTCCTCCATTAATTTTAATAGCCATCCGCTTTGTTCTGCCTTTGAAAAATCATGTAGTACATGCGCAAGCACCTGTTCTTTATTTCCAGGGTGTCCAATCCCTAGCCGGACCCTCCAATAGTCCTGACCAATATGCGCTTGAATACTTCTCAGTCCATTATGTCCACCTGTCCCTCCTCCTAATCTTATTCGGCATTTTCCTGGCCTAAGATCAAGGTCATCATAAAAAACGTATACTTGTGAGGGGGTCAATTTGAAGAATCTCATTGCTTCTCCGACGGCTTCCCCTGAGTGGTTCATATAGGTGGTTGGTTTAAATAACTTTATCTGCTGTTGCGACACTATCCCTTCACTCAAGAGCCCTCGAAAACGAGAACGATAGGGCGAAAAACTATATTCCGTCGCTATGCGGTCGATCGCAATAAAGCCTATATTGTGGCGGTTAGTTGCATGCTTTTTTTCTGGATTTCCAAGACCTACTAACAACAACATAAGCTAGTCCAATGCATCTATGTATTATAGCTAACCTATATCAACGTTATTCCTCGGAATCACCACCGCTGTCACTACTGGCTTCTGTCCCTGCGGCTTCTGAATCTCCTTCAACTTCATCGGACTCTTCTTCCTCAGTTGTAACAGTTTCCTCCTGAACAACCGTGGGAGCTGCGATTGTGGCAATTGTAAAGTCCCGATCACTAATTACTGGTGTAACACCATCTGGCAAGTCTACCGAGCTTATGTGTAAACTGTCGCCAACCTCTGTTCCGGTCAAATCAACAGTTAAATTGGAGGGTATTACCTCGGGCGTGCAAAGCACCTCTACCGTATATCTAACAACGTTCAAAACACCACCAGTTTTTAGTCCGGGAGATGCATCATCTCCGATAAATTCAACAGGAACCTCAACAGAGATCCTTGTTGTAGCTGATACCCGCAGAAAGTCTACATGCTCTGGAACATCCGTGACAGGATGTAATTGAACTTCACGAGGTAACACTCGATTCAACGCACCATCCAGTTCAATGTCAAACAAAGTGTTAAAAAAACTTCCTTTGTCCAGATATCTAGCCAATACTTTTTGCTCTATCGTAATGGAATTGGGGGATTTTTTGTCGCCATAAATTACAGCAGGTATTCGACCTTGTCGCCTAGATTCGCGGGCGGACCCCTTACCTACCTTATCGCGAGCCATAGCACTAAGAACCGTTACATCGGCCATCACTATCTCCTTCTACTAATAACTAACTTTGGGGCCAGCCTCCAGGGGTGCCGGATTATTTTGCCCTACACAGGAGGCGTTTTTAGTCTTTTTTGAAGAAAAAAACTAGTTAAATCTCACTTTCTAATAAGTATAGCAGATTATGGTTAGTCCGAAGTATTATAATTGAATAGACTTGAAACAGAACGTGATTCTGCAATCCGCAAGATTGCTTCGCCCAACAGGGGTGCGATGCTGATCTGACGCATATTTTCTGCGGCTAGAACCGCACTGGTGGCTTGTATGCTGTCAGTCGTGACGAGCTCATTCAGCGGGGACTCTTTAATCCGAGCGGCTGCCCCGCCCGAGAGAACGCCATGGCTTATATAAGCCGAAACAGACAAGCCGCCGGCTGCCATTAAGGCTTCTGCAGCATTACATAAAGTACCACCCGAATCCACTATATCGTCTACAAGAATACAATGTCGGTTGCTAACGTCACCAATGATATTCATAACCTCAGAAACACCCGCTCTTTCTCGCCGTTTATCGATTATAGCAAGGTCAGCATCTAGACTTCTGGCTAGTGCCCGTGCTCGAACGACTCCACCTACATCAGGAGATACTATTACCAGTGATTTGTCGCCATAGCGTTCTTTGATATCGGATT
The DNA here is from genome assembly GCA_964342575.1 of uncultured Nisaea sp. Classification (GTDB taxonomy): domain Bacteria; phylum Pseudomonadota; class Alphaproteobacteria; order Thalassobaculales; family Thalassobaculaceae. The sequence goes on from CAYFGZ010000122.1 coordinate 7,973, forward strand.
GAAACACTGGGGCTGCAAAGAGATTATCAGTAGGGATATCAAAGAAGCCTTGTATTTGGCCCGCATGAAGATCTAATGTAACAACCCGATGTGCCCCGGCTACCGTGATCAGGTTGGCTACCAATTTAGCAGAAATTGGAGTACGAGGTCCCGATTTTCGGTCCTGGCGCGCGTATCCGTAATAAGGTATGACAGCAGTAATGCGATTGGCAGAACCCCGTTTTAAGGCATCTAGGGCTACTAGCAGTTCCATAAGATTGTCGTTGGTAGGTGAAGATGTTGACTGAATCACAAAAACGTCTTCGCCTCGCACGTTTTCTTGAATTTCTACGAAAACTTCCATATCTGAGAATCTACGGACATCTGCTTTTGTCAAGGGTAGGCTCATGTAGTTAGAGATGGCCTCTGCTAGGGGCCGATTACTATTGCAGGCTAAGATTTTCGTTGGCATGAAGCTTTAGTATCCGATCTATAAGAGGTTTTACCAGCTCTATTGCGTTTTATCAGTGCTATGCAATGTGGTGCAAGGCCTATTACAGTCTTTCTTTGATAATAAACGTGAATGGTTTTGGTATACTTTAATTAAATCAATTATTCCATCGAGAGCAGCAATAACAATGTCGTTCGAGATTTCGGGCCAGCTATCATTGATTTTTACTTCACTGATCTCGTTATTTTGAGCCACTCGCCCGACTTCGATTCCATTATTTGTGGTCAAGACCCAGGTTACGTTGATACTTTTATTGATCGACTCGGCTGGGCTTATTTGCAAAAAACCGTTTAGCGTCAAATCACTGACGCTGGTTTTTGAGACCTTCAGGTTATGTTGTATTAACTGTTTTGAAACAGTTTTTCTTAAGTTATCGTTTTGTGCCTCCGTCCCACCCTTTATCAATCCAAGTTTAATAGTTTTTGAAATAGTTATCGTATCAACTGGTGGTTTCGGTTTTTTGAACCAACTGGCAATCTTTTCAGCATTGAGACTTGCTACCTGTCGAAATACTTCTTCTGACGGCTGACTCCAAAACAACATAGGTGGCGTAACTCTTGTTTCCTTAATGCTTTGAACGGTACCCTTGCTATCAGCAAGCATCCATGTGACAACCAATTCTGGGGCACGATCTTCGTACAACTGTTGATATCCGTTCGCTGTCAAAAATAGTGAGTTTTTGTTTTGCCATTTGGAGCTAGCGAGTATCCCCTTTCTTCTGAGAGATTTGGCCATAGCTTCGGCAAATGCATCACTCACCCAGCCAACGGGGCCATTAATGCCTTTGACTATCAAGCTGCTACTTTCTGGGGCGAATAGAACGTCTATATTTCTTTTCTGTAGTTCCGTTTTAGAAAAAGGCTGAGGGATAGATCCACAGGCGGATAATCCTAGACACAAAACAATCATGTAACTAACTAAATTAAAATACATGTGGTTAGGCCACCAATCAACATAGCTATAATTAAAATATATAAATGTGGCATTTTGAATACTTTGTGTTCTCGCGTAGGCAGTTATCTGATAGCGATTGCAGATAGTAAGCGTCCGTAGTCGCTTTCTTTTTGATGACATGATCGACGGTAGCTAAAAAACGTCTCATGTTCTGCATATGTATCGCGATTGACCGAGTAAAATCTAGTTATTCCAGCAGCTGCTAGCCGAGATTCAATATAACCAGGCAGATCAAACATAAAATGATTTTTTCGAGAACTAGCTTTGAAAAAAATGGCATTGGCTGTGGTTTGTTTAATGAAGGGAGCGGGGAACTCGGGTCCTACTTCATATGAATCTGGGCCAATCAAGGGGCCTATAGCCGCCACTATATTCTTA
>CAYFGZ010000123.1:0-9711 GCA_964342575.1 uncultured Nisaea sp.
TTGCCTAATAAGCGTACCATCTTCGCAATCTATTGATGCACTATACATATTATTATTACATCTTGGACAATTCATTATTCATTTACCTCCACATCTATTTCCCCATCAACTCTTCTAGCATATACAGTATAATAACAATTAATTTTTTCAACTAAATCATAGGTTTTCCATTCAGATTCTTCCTCTTTATTTGATATAATAATTTTAGTATCTTGTATCTCTTTAACAAATAAATGTTGATGGCAACCTACTGGTGTTAAATTTACTGTAATTGTAGATTTATCTACTAATCCAGACCAATAATCCGGATACACAATCTCATTACTTCCTGTTAATTGACCTCTAATATAAACAGCGTGTTCCGGTCCTTCAAGAGAACCATGAACCAATCTCATTCCCGATTTAGTAGGATGATCTATATTAAATGATTTCTTTGTTGCTGATAAAATACCATCTACAGTAAGATTAGTAGTAACATCTATATTTGTAGAACTTCCAGTAGGTGAAAGTTTTGGTGTATATACAGCTCCAGAAACTATAAGATTTCCAGGGCCTGTTCCATTTAAATCTAAACTTGAACCATCAAAAGTTAAATTAGCCTCACCATCAAGTTCAGTTGTAGTCGAGCCAATTGTTACTAATCTATTTTCTGCTTGATTATTTAAAGCAGTTATTGTTCCACTTCCACCACCACCTGTATAAGCGGCAGAAGATGTATAATGGAATTGATCCGTAGATGTATCATATGTTACGACATTAGCTAGATCAGTTTTAACAGAAGCACTTGCATATAAAAGACCAGTTGCTCTTATATTTCCATCTACAGTTAATTTCTGTGATGGTGTTGTATCTGTTCCAATTCCAACATATCCAGTATCTTGTTTTATTATCATCTGAAGAACATCGCCTGAATTTGAACCAGTTTCTCTATAAAATCTAAAATCATTTGGTGTAGTGGTATCTTTACCAAAGAAATATCCACGATGACTAATACCAAGTTGATGAGTAGGGCCATATTCTAATTTAAGTTGACTATTAGCATAAGTTTGGCCTGTTAAATCTTTGCTAATAAGAACATCATTACTAGAAGTTATATTTCCTTCTACATCTAAATCACCACCTGCAGTTATGTTACTATTAAATGTTGCAGCTCCAGCTTCTGACATATCTAATGTTAACGCAGTTATAGTCGAACCATCATCATCACCCTTGAATCTAATATCCGCGTCAGTTGCTTCATTTTCAAATAGTAATTCTCCTGTGGTATTTTTAATAATAGACTTTATACTATTATGTGTTATTGATAAATCACCTCCATCACCTAATAATATCTGACCATTGTCTACTAAACTTATATCATCACTTGATTGAATATGTTCTGCATATATAGTTCCACTTGCACTTATGTCACCTGCTACTCTTAAAGCTTCATCAAATGTATTTGTATTTATTCCAACACCAGAACCACTAACTACTAAAGTATTTGCTCCAGTAGATTTATAAACTTTAACTATATTTTGATTATTACTATGGTCTCTAATGAAAAAAGCGTTAGCATCATCATATCCACCCGCAACCCATTTCTGTTCAATAGCACTACCACTGTTGAGTCTAAGTTCAAGACCAGCTGAAGAACTACTAGCAAATGCTTGGAAATACGCTCCTTCTGTTTTAGCCGCATTATGCAATCTCATATGTAAACCTTCGGCTTCTTGATTGAAAATAACCATTTCAGCAGCTGATATAAATGTCCTCTCACCCTCACCAACAATAAGTTTATTTATTGAGCCAGTCCCTTCTACAACTAAATCACCAGCAACACTTATACTCGTAGAACTTCCAGTAGGAACAAGTTTTGGTGTATATATAGCTCCAGAAACTATGAGGTTTCCAGGACCTGAACCAGATACAACAAGAGTTCCTACATGCTGCCCATCAAAAGATGTTCCACTACTACCACTTGTTCCACTTGAACCACTTGTTCCAGATGAACCACTTGTTCCAGATGAACCACTTGAACCAGAAGAACCACTTGTTCCATCACCACCAGCTGCCAATGAAGCTGATGTGAATGAACCACCATCAATTACTAATTCAGAAAACGATCCTGTTCCACTTCCACTTATATCACCTTCTACAGTTAATTCTTTTGTTGGGTTATTTGTTCCAATACCAACATTTCCAGTTGAAGCTGTTATGAATAAATCATTATTAGCAGAAGTTCTTATAATTAAATCATTATAATTTGAATTATCAGATTCTACTCCTGTAATTAATCCAGCTTTCAATGATTCATCATGTGAAAATTTAAGACCTGCTTTATTAGTACCAGTATTTATAGAACCAGATACATATAAACCATTTGAAGCTAAAATTGGATAAGTAGCTTGATTAAAAGGTCCATTATATCCAATTGAAGCACTACCTTCACTTCCAACATATAGATTACCACTTGCACTTATATCACCTTTCACGGTTAATTCTTTTGGTGGTACTGCATCAATAGTTCCAGTACCAATATGAGTATTTGAATTTAAAACTATACCCTTATTTGTATTTGATGAAATATATATATCACCACCATCACCTGTTGTCTTAATATGTAGATCTTCATTTGCATCCATTAATATCTGACCATCTAAATCACCACTTGCCCAACCATTAGTATACCAATTAATCCCACTAGTAGTGGAAGCATTAGCTTTTTGAATGTATAATGATTTGTTATTACCCTCAATATAAATACTATCACTTGCACTTATTATTCCTGATGAATAAATTGTTCCACTTGAACTTATATCACCTTCTACAGTTAGAGTTTTTGATGGAGTTGTTGTTCCGATACCAACTTTTCCATTATGGAAAATATTTTTTGCATCTGTAATTTCTACATAATTACCAGTACCACCCGCCTCATCTAAATCACCAAGTTTAACTGATAAATCACCTTGACCAACCCGTCCTTCAGCTTTGAAAATATTCTCACCATCAAAATCTCTCCAACTTGATATTGCATCTGAAGATACAGTTGGAGAAAAAGTAACTGCCACACCACTTTCTCCCGAACCACCAAATGCAGCCACAGTTGCCGCTGGGCTGACATTACCTACACCAAATTTACCCATCACTACAGCACTGCTAGATGCATAAAGTGATCCTGTAAATTGATGCCTATCATCTGCACTATCACCAAATATAGTTGAGCCACTTGAAAATGAAGTTGTTACTTCTGTAACTGATGATTTAACAATATAATTTTCAGCTATAACATCACCAGTTGTATGAATATTTCCACTAACTATTAAACTTCCTGATACTTTTGCTAATCTATCAGATGTTAATCTTAATACTTCCCTATGAAAAAATGCATCTCTAGTATCAAATACCAAATCACCTTTAAAAGTAGTCATTCCTACATCTGTCGCCTCTGATTTAATTCTACCAAATGTTGCAATTCCACTAGCATATTCCTGATTAAATACAATTGAACTACCAAATCCAGCCGCAGCTGCTCCTGTACTTATACTTTCTATCACAAATGTTTCAGGTATAGTATTTGTCAATGTAGAAGCTGCTGATAATTTAATTCCTGTATTAGATACATGCTCAAGCCGTTGTGTATTAGATGCGCCAAAATATATTGCTGAACTATCACTTGTAAGTTTTATATCATCTCCAACATAATAATCACCACTAGCGCTTATATCACCTTTTACTTCTAATGCATATGATGGATTTGTCGTACCAATACCAACTCTAGGAGTCGCAGCAGCTGATGCTGTTAAATATAATACATCATTCTGATAAGTTTGGAATTGATGGAAGTTAACAGTCATATTAGAACCATGAAGTATACCATCATCACCCCTTAATGATGCAATAGGAGCGTCAGTACCATTTGTTAATTTACCAAATAAAGTTTTAGCATTATCTAAATAAACATGTCCTTGTGTGATTATATCACCACTAGCACTCATAATACCATCAACAGTAGTATCAGATAAACTCGCAGTAGCTACAACAATATTACCAGCAGCTTGAACATCTCCAGTTGTAGATACTCTCATCAAATTTACACCTGATGTAGGGTGTTTATAAACTAATTCATTATTATCATCGACTGTTATTATAAACTCTTTTGATGCTGATATTGGGTTTCTTATTTTTATTTCACCACTTCCAGATACTTTAAATACATTTATTCCTTCAGGATTTCTTATATTAAAGTAATCGGTTGCACTTCCACTCAAACTACTACTAATTTCAAAAAGTGCTTTTGGCGTTGCTGTACCTAGCCCGACTTTACCACCAGGAGTTACAACTAAATCTTCCCCAAATTTTTCAAATCTTGGATCTATAACATTATGTTGGAATCCTTTAGCGTTTTTATAAGAAACAACACTACCACTTTGGAAAGAACCTGTTCTATCCATTGTAACAGTAGTTATAGTTTTCTTATTAGCTTTCGAACTTGATACATTTAAAACTTGATACGGATAATTTTGTATAAATACAGTTCCACCTCTTCTAATACCTTTTAAAGATTCATTTATATCTTGAAGTGTTCTTGAATTATTAGAAGGGACATATGTAGTTGGATTTATAGTTCTTGCTCTACTTCTCTTAACGGAAGAATATCCATAACCAGCATTAACATAATCTAAAAGTAATGTTTGTATCTGATTTAAATCACCAGAACCAGTAATAGCGCTAAGTAATTCTCTTTCTTTATCTGCCCAAGAAGCGCCTCTATATTTTGATGTTCTATTTGCACTAGGAGAATTTCCTAATATAGCGTCTACCATTAGAACGATATCTAAAACATTTAAATTACCAGTATTATTCATATCAGCTGCTAAATGATTAGGATTTGTAGGATCAAATTCAAATGTTCCATCTTCATTTAATATCCATGCAACTGTAGTTACAAGATCTAAAATATTAAGCACTCCATCCCCAGTTGCATCACCAGGAGTATATTCAATTCCATCTGCGACTTTATTAACCACAAACTGACTACTTGTTGCAACAAAATGAGTAGGACTTCCACCATCTACTCTAGTAAATCTTAATTGAACTTTCCAATCACTATCACCACTTCCAGATTGTATCCAACCTTGATTGAGTTCTGATAGTTCACTATAAACAATTTGATGAGCAGATTGACTTACTATTCCATATATATCATCATATTCATCATCAACAGTTTGTGTATATTTAAATGAGTCATCATCTTCTACAAAAATTAATTCTTCTTCTGCAGAACCACTTAAAAAACTCATAGTAACAGATGTATAAATATTATCTAATAAATTATCTTGCCAGACTATATCAAGAGGTATATCATCACTTCCACCTGCATCCCAGGGACTATTATCTTGTAATGGTGGGTGTATTACTGATGTGGATACTTCCCAATCAGCAACTATTAAATCAAAATTACCTTCATATTGTTCAGGGTTTCCTACAGTTAATCCAGGAACTGCCATAGAAAATGCAACAGCTGTTGGTCCATCTTGAACATGTATCGTTGAACCAAAATGGACTGCCCCATCAAATCTCGCCGTAGTATTTGGAGCTACATTAAAATGTGCAGGATACTCTATTTCAGTAAAATCTCTCGCCCCTATACCAACTTTCATATCACCAGAACCAGAAATATACACAGCGGTTTTTTGTGTAGTTGATATATTACCATCTGCGTCATTTTCCTGTAAAGCCACATGGAATAATGAATCACTCGAGGATGCTTCACTACCAGTTATTATTAATCCAGTATCAGAACCAGACCTAAAATCTATAATCATAGAACCGCTTATATCAAGATTAATATCCTGTTTATCTGTAGATGTATGGTCAATTCCTAAATAGTTTGGAATAATCTTATTAATAAGGCTAATAGATTCACTTAACTCAGCTGGTAATTCACTAGCCGATACATTAGTTAATTGAACTATCGATTCAGATATTTCTAATAATGATGGTTTTGGCATTATTATTTCTCCACTTCCATAAATGTATTAAAATCATAATATAAACTACTATTATTTGTTGCACCAGTTGTTCTTTTAATTGTAAAAATTATAATATCTCCATCAGCTAAACTTCTACTATCAGGATGAACTGACATACTAACTCTTGTATTTGATTCATTTTCTGATACAGCAGATTGTGTTCCTATTAAATTAATGGTAATATCCCCAGTATTTCCATCTACCAGACTTCCTTTATATAATTCTAAACTAGCAGTTTCATTATTATAATAAATACTGCCACCAGATTTATATGACCTTCCAGCAATCCATCCTGATACTCCGTTTATTTTTTCATCAGTTCCAACAGCTACATAGTTAGAATATCTTTGAGCGGCCATCTTTTTTATACTTCCTAGAACATTATAATCTCCAGAACCTTGACCAACCAATGTTCCCCAATAATAATAATTACCAAAGGTTTTCATATAATAATTATCTTTTCTTGAAGTTTTGGTGTATCCGCCAACTGATATTTTAGTTGGGCCTCCACTTCCACCACCACCTGCTCCATCAACACCACTTGTTCCATGCGATCCCATAACTCCAGATATTCCAGATGTTCCCGCTCCAAATGTATTAATTCTAACTATGGAATTAGCAGCTATACCCACTTGATCTGATTTATCTTCAGGTTCTACACCTTCCCAATCTATATATGGTGTTGCGCAATGAAATTGAACATAATCATTTTGATTAAATTCTCTTATGAATGAATAATTTACAGAATTTTCCCGTTCTTTTCCATTTATTGAAAAAATTGAACTTGTAAATGCAGTTTGTAAAACCCCACTGGAATTGAAAATTGAACTTGAAATTATAAAAGTAGAAGCTTCAGAATCTTCAGGTGTATAGAAACTTGCATCAAAACTTACATTATATGCACCAGCTTCTCCAATTACAAATTTACCATCACTACTAACAAAAGAAACATTTCTAGGTGTAGAATGTTCAACCATTGTGGTAGTATCAAATATATTCCACCCTTCTATTTCAGGATTTCTATTAGAAAGAAGTTGTCCACTATAAAAATTACTATTACCAGCTGCACCACTTGTTCCAGAAGTTCCATGAGTTCCCTGAAATGAACCATCAATACCAGAAGAACCATCAGTTCCAGAAGAACCATCAGTTCCAGAAGAACCATCTGTTCCAGAAGTTCCAGTTGTTCCAGAAGTTCCAGTTGTTCCAGAAGTTCCATGAGTTCCCAAGAATGAACCATCTCTACCAGAAGAACCAGAAGTTCCAGTTGAACCACTTGTTCCAGAAGTTCCACTTGTTCCAGTTGTTCCAGATGAACCTAATCCAGATGTTCCACTCGTTCCATCAACTCCAGCCATTCCACCAATTGTTATAACAAGTTCAGCGCCTTCTCCTGGTGCATAAGGTGAAGCATTAGAAGATGAATTGATAAAAGTTAAATCCCATTGTGTATTACTTTGAATACGAGCGTCTTCAATCTCAAATAAATACCACCAATCTTCGCCATTATCACCAGCTGATTGTGATTGAAATGATATAAGTGTTCCTTTGGTTAAATTTGAAAAATAATTTCTTGTGTATAAACCATTCTTATCATCATCGTGTATTAAAGATCTTGTAATTTCAGAAAAGAAATTGTTAGGTGATGAATGAGTCCAACCACCACCATCTGGATCTATATCAAAAGTTAGATGACCATCTATTTGTGGAGAAGTTGGGCCTGATCCTGTAACATAATAAGGGAAAGAACCACCATGTGTTATTCCATCTTCACCACTTGAACCAGAAGTTCCAGTTGTTCCAGAAGTTCCAGTTGTTCCAGAAGTTCCATGAGTTCCCAAGAATGAACCATCTCTACCAGAAGAACCAGAAGTTCCAGTTGTTCCAGAAGTTCCATGAGTTCCCAAGAATGAACCATCTTGACCAGAAGTTCCACTTGTTCCAGTTGTTCCTGCTGAACCAGAAGATCCTACACCAAATCTATGAAGTTTTACAACAGAACCCTCTTTTACTCTAATATTTCTAGAATCATTATCTGAAGTAATATTATCATCTAATGGCGTTTTAGGTGGATTTGAAGCCTCTAATTGTATATAATCACCTTTTTCAAATTCATATATAAACGAAGTAATAGCATTTTTACCAGATGTTGGCGTTGTGAAAACAGTGAATATAGAACTTGTGAATGCATTTTTTATATCATCATTTTTATCAAATATTGAACTTGAAATTACAAAATATGCTCCAGGCTGTGGAGTTTCAATACCAAGATTAATATCTACATTATATATACCCTCATTTTGAATATTTATTTTTCCACCAACTTCACTAAATGAAATATCTCTTGGTGTTATATGCGGAACTAATGTAGATTCATTTAAAATATTCCAATTAGGAGTTTCAGATCCTGTTTCTTCATATAAATATGCACTATAAAACTCACTACTACCAGGCTGTCCATCGACACCACTTGTTCCAGTTGTTCCACTCGAACCACTCGAACCAGAAGAACCATCTGTTCCACTTGAACCACTTGTTCCAGAAGAACCATCAGTTCCACTTGAACCACTTGTTCCACTTGTTCCAGAAGTTCCATGAGTTCCTTGAAATGAACCATCTTGACCAGAAGTTCCAGTTGTTCCACTTGAACCATCTGTTCCACTTGAGCCACTTGTTCCACTTGAGCCAGAAGTTCCACTTGAACCACTTGTTCCAGAAGAACCATCAGTTCCAGAAGAACCATCAGTTCCAGAAGAACCATCAGTTCCAGAAGAACCATCTATCCCACTTGTTCCACTTGTTCCACTTGAACCAGAAGTTCCACTTGAACCACTTGTTCCAGAAGAACCAGAAGAACCAGCACCACCAGCAACTTCCATTTTAGTTATAGAAAAAGTAGATCCTTCTTCTATTTTAACAGCAGCCGATTTTCCTATATAATCTACATATACTTTATCCTCATCGGAAATAGATCCTATATAATCTAAACTCACTTCTGATGGATCTGTTTGAGAATGTATTACAAATGATCCACTATTTAATACAGTTACATTATTTGAAGTATCTTTTTTATTTATTGATAAAACATTTTCATCACTTACACTACCACCACCTGAAAATATCCCTCTAACAGAGATTTGATATACACTACCAGAACCAATTGGTATATAAAATTCTTGTGTAACACCATTCCAATCTAATCCATTAACATTTGATTGAGTCATAGCTCCTTGTGTAAATAATTTAAGATTAGTATCTGAAGGGATATTATCAGAACCAGTTATTTGTATAAATCCGTATGTTTGAAGTACACTATCATAAGATATTCCAGAACTTCCACTTGAACCACTTGTTCCACTCGTTCCAGTTGTTCCACTTGTTCCAGTAGTTCCACTCGAACCACTTGAACCACTCGAACCACTTGAGCCACTTGTTCCAGTTGTTCCAGAAGTTCCACTTGTTCCAGTAGTTCCACTCGAACCACTTGAACCACTCGAACCACTTGAGCCACTTGAACCACTTGTTCCACTACTTCCACTTGTTCCAGAAGAACCATAGAATGAACCATCCATACCAGAAGAACCACTCGTTCCGCTTGTTCCAGTTGTTCCACTTGTTCCAGTAGTTCCACTTGTTCCAGTAGTTCCACTTGTTCCAGTTGTTCCACTTGTTCCAGTTGTTCCACTTGAACCACTTG
>CAYFGZ010000124.1:0-9706 GCA_964342575.1 uncultured Nisaea sp.
TCCATAGATTAGATAAGGATACTACAGGCCTAATCCTGATAGCCAAAACTGATGAAGCGCACCAGAACCTTGTTCATCAATTTGCAGCCCGTTCTATTAGCCGAAAATACAAAGCTCTAATCTGGGGAAACCCTACTCATTCAAGAAACCGGATCGATGCACCTATCGGTCGGAGCAGACGCAATCGAAAGAAGATGGCGGTTACCTCATCCAACGGAAAACCTGCTGCGACACGATACGAAGTTATCGAACATTTTGGTGAAAAAGCGAGTTTGATAAAATGCCAACTAGAGACTGGGCGAACCCATCAAATACGAGTTCATATGTGTCACATTGGCCACCCTATAATTGGGGATCCGTTATATGGTAGCGGAGATAGACGAAAAAACATTGATTCGTCAATTTTGGCGCAAATTTCATCTTTCGGACGCCAAGCCCTACACGCCTATTCAATATCGTTCAAACACCCAATAAGCGCGGATTTCTGCGATTTTTTCAGTCCCCTACCAAGCGAATTAGATAAAATAATTTCCCTCTTCAGCAATGGATAGTGATTTTTTTTGTTTAATTTTTACAAATTTTGTAGAAAAATTGAGTAGTCCTCTTTAAAAGAACGAGACGAATACCCATATATTGGTTGTTCCTAAGGGAAATTATTTTGGGTGACTAAGTGGAGTGGAAGTATGGCATCTAATATTGCCTTAGTACCAACAATAAGTGCGGAAGGTAATCTAGCTCGCTACCTAGATGAAATTCAGAAGTTTCCTATGCTTCAGGCTAGCGAAGAGTACATGCTGGCTAGAAGCTGGAGAGAGCACGACGACACTGAAGCTGCCCACAAGCTTGTGACAAGCCATCTAAGGTTAGTAGCTAAAATAGCCATGGGCTATCGTGGGTATGGATTGCCCGTGGCGGAGTTAATTTCTGAGGGAAATATCGGAATGATGCAAGCCGTAAAGCGGTTTGACCCCGAGCGTGGGTTCAGGCTAGCCACTTACGCCATGTGGTGGATTAGAGCTTCTATACAGGAATACATTCTCCATTCATGGTCTCTTGTGAAAATGGGTACTACGGCTGCACAGAAAAAGTTGTTTTTCAATTTGCGAAAACTAAAGGGGCAGATGCAGGCAATTGAAGATGGTGATCTATCGCCTGAGCACGTAACAGAAATAGCATCAAAACTAGATGTCCCGGAACGAGATGTGGTAAGTATGAACTCGCGTCTGGCAGGCCCGGATCATTCCCTAAATGCCCCAAGAACAATTGATTCCGAGGGCGAGTGGCAAGATTGGTTGGTTGATGAAGAACAAAACCAGGAACAACGGTATGCCGATCAGCAAGAACTAGAAAAGCGGTGCGAACTTTTAAAGGCGGCTATGAAACATCTTAACAGCCGAGAGCAACATATCATCCAGCACCGAAGGCTAACAGAAATACCTTCAACGTTAGAAGAATTAGGGAAGACGTTTAATATAAGTCGCGAGCGGGTGCGACAGATAGAAGCAAAGGCTTTTAAAAAGCTGCAGAAGCACATCCAAAGTGACGCTATAGAAGCAAATTTATAATCGGTAACGGCACAAAGACCTTCTATTAGCCATTATTATCCTCATACTCTTCCTCCTCCCCTTCACCCTCGTCATCACTTTCATCTCGATCCACTTGTTGCCTCATTTGATTAGCTTTTCTGTCTCCGGAAACCCCGTCTCCCCACTCCTCTACCAGTTTACTTTGCCGTTTTTTAAGCCTATCTACAGACAGTTCTATGCGCGCAGTTAAAAACATGGCCACGAAAGTTGGTGCTACCAAAAAAATAGTCCAGCCAGCAGAAACCGCACCCAGAACCATCAACCAGTTAAACGGGTCAGAAAGAACCGAGAACCCCATATCGAACGAATGATCTTTAGTCCATAAGGTTACAAGTAAGGGTAGAACGCCCACAAAGTTCAAAGCACCAACACTCACCGTCTTATATTTCTCTTTTCTACGATCAGTAGCGTAGGCTATGAAAGTTGGGATCATTCCAACCATTAAGACCATGACGGTTGGTAGCGTGAAGATCAATAGGCCCGCGACGACAAGTACTATAATTGCCTTGGTCGCTGACGCATTAGCTGAGCTGTTTGCCATGTTCTAAATGATCCGTTTCCTGGTAAATCTAGGCCTTAGCATAACTCCTAGCAGTCATTATGTTAGGTAAAGTATAACAATTGCTGTAGTCCCGATACTAGCTATTACACCAGCTATTACAGCGGCCACTTGCTCTCCAAGCTCACCCGCCAAATTCTCTTTCTGTTCTAATCCAGCATCCATACGATGAATTTGTGCCGAACACTGTTCATATTCTTTTTGAGCTTTTCTATAATTTTCTCTGTCTAATTCCATAACCTTACTGTCATCCAGAATTCGCATTAAGGCTACAACAAATCCAGTCTCTGCTGCCTGAACCACTTGACGTTCTACCTGCTGGCGCAACTTAATATTGTTAAACGCCTCAACTGCCGGCTTAGTCAGCTCCCTGAGCCACGCACAAAGACCAGGAGCCGCACCATTACTATAGACAGATTGAACACGGGCAAGAATGCGCATAACCTTAAGAGCTTCGTCCGCAGGCCTATTGTCTTTGTGCGCTAACGGCCGCATGATTCTCTCATCAATATGTTCGGAGTGCGCAGCCAGAAACGCGGCGATATGCCTGTCCATAGGCATTGGAGGTAACTGGCTACCTTGAGCCACCGCTTCCAGTGCAGGTATTAACTCGGCTGTTTTAGTAATATACAAATGCTCAATCATTGGGCTCATGCACTGTTCATAAGGATTGAGTTCATATAGTGCCCGTTCAATTCCAAAGCCCACACCTGGTAGACCTATCATGCCTTCGATTTTTTCTATTATCCCGTACAAGTTCATAATTTCACTTTTTGTACGTCCCTGAAGTGCCAACCAAGTCTTCAGTACCCCAGAGGTAATCAATTCTGAAATTTGGTTACGCAAAGCCTCGTCATTAAAGGACATTGCCAAGGTTGCTCCAATTCCATCGATGTGTGTTGAAAATCCTCCTAATCTGATTGGACCAGCAGGATCTAGAGCAAGAATAACTCTAGCCGTTAATCGGCCATCCTCCGCCTTTGGAACCGATTGCACTGCCTGTGTACTACCGACTGCCTTGTTGAGATTATTTATTGTCTGTTCATCGTTTAAGCTTCTATGTACCCAAGTATCAAAATCTTGTCCTCGGATTATATCTCCTGCTATTGGCCAATTTCGACTTAGACCGTGCGCAGCCGACCTGATGTTCTCATGATCAACTCCCCCTATAGGGATAGGGCGTGCAGCTTTCGGCGGCAATTTAGCTTGCTTAGGCGTCATTCGTCGACCGCTGGCCCAAAGCTCAACATCTGCCAGCGGCCAACGTTCGGTCACATCATCCGCAAGTAGTCCCCTAAGGATTTCTATCATATTTTGCTGAATCCTGTGACTTCCGACAATACATGCGTAAGAACCGATATTAATCCGATCCAACATAAATGTATAAGGGTCTTCTATTTTAGAAACTGGTAAACGACCAAGTAGCAGACTCAGAAGTGTAACACCTAGAGCAAACAAGTCATCTGGAGGAGCACCCATACCCCTTCCAGTCTCAATAGCCATACCAGTCTCTAGGGTTTCAAAAATCAGCGGCTGATTATAGCCAGGAGGAGCCGACACGCATTCGCCAAGCATTATTAGTCGAGCACTATCATCTGCATAGTAAAGATTAGAGGGGCGAATATTTCGGTGTGTGAGGCCTCTGGAAGAAAATTCTCTAAGAGTCACAATAGCTGGCGTCAAAAATCCCGATATAATTTGTTCATCCGTAAGTGGTTGAATTACTGTCTCCAGTGTTTCAAAAACTCGACTGCCTTGTGGTTTTTCACAAATTAACACGGGCTGCCGTCGACCCGATGGAACCCAATTCACAACCCCTGAATCTATACACTTCACCAAACCAGTACCCGGAAACCCTTGTAAAGCCTCTATTAATTCAACTCGCATCTGTGTGTTAGGGTCACAGACCAACGCTACTAAGCCACTTTGCGCATCAGCCACATTTTTGCATGCGAAAGCCCTTGCCGTCGGTGAATCATAACCAACCAAGGGAATAGAATCATCTATCTCAAATTGGTCCTTTAGCACGACCGTCCCCATCCGTGAGCCCCCTTACTAGCAGTATAAAAATCGTCAACGAAATCTGATGATTCTATAAGTTTCAACCAAATAAGATTATACAGGTTTTAGCCTAATCCTTAAACGGGTCTTTGACTAATATAGTATCCTCCCGTTCCGGGCTTGTTGATAACATAGCAACCGGTGCACCTATCAGTTCTTCCAGTTGGCGTATATATTTTATAGCGTTTCCGGGCAATTCAGACCATGAGCGAGCCCCTCGAGTACTCTCCGCCCAACCTTCCATTGTACGGTATATCGGCTTTACCCGTGCCTGTTGACTTGTTCCACTTGGAAAATAATCGATTATTTTTCCATCTAATTCATATGACTCACATACTTTCAGCTCTTCAAAGCCATCAAGAACATCCATTTTCGTTAAGGCAATTCCAGATATTCCGGATGTTTTTACTGCTTGCTTGACCATTACAGCATCAAACCAGCCGCAGCGACGTTTTCTTCCCGTAACCACGCCAAATTCATGACCACGCTCTCCCAGTACTTGTCCAATGTCGTCCAACAACTCGCTTGGAAATGGGCCGCTGCCGACTCGGGTGGTATAGGCTTTAGTGATTCCGAGAACATAGCTTATGGTCGTTGGCCCTGTTGCAGTACCAGTCGCTGCCTGACCCGCGACGGTATTAGAAGAGGTTACGAATGGGTAAGTACCATGATCAACGTCAAGCATAACGCCCTGTGCACCCTCAAATAAAACACGTAACCCATTATTTCGAAACTCGTCCATCCGTCGCCACGCCGGTTGCGCAAATTCTAATATATCGGGAGAAATTTTCATCAGTTCCTCAAACGTCTTGTTCGGTGACACCATTTTTTCCCCAGCTGCCTGTAAAAAAATATTATGATGATCGTATTGTTCTTCCAATTTATGAAGCAAATGTTCGGGCTCTTGTAAATCTGAAACTCTGATAGCTCGACGAGCAACCTTATCTTCGTAAGCCGGTCCAATTCCCCGACCCGTGGTGCCAATCTTGTTGACACCTCTTCTGATTTCTCTAGCTTTATCCACTCGTTGGTGCACATCTAAAATCAGCGAAGCATTATCGGCTAGGATTAGAGTGTCGGGAGAAACTGCAACTCCTTGGCTGGAAATTGTCTTTATCTCCGATAAAAGCGCCCAAGGATCCACCACCACACCCGATCCTATCATAGAAAGTTTTTTCCTGACTACGCCGGATGGTAGGAGACTTAATTTATATGTTACATCGCCAACCACCAGTGTATGCCCAGCATTATGGCCTCCCTGAAAACGGACTACAACATCAGCCCTTTCAGATAGCCAATCAACTATCTTTCCTTTCCCCTCATCTCCCCATTGGGCTCCAACAACCACTACATTACGCATTTACGATACTTTCTACTCAGCGTTATTCTTAAATTTCTTGAGCGTGACCATCTATCAATACATGGGAACAACCCAGGCGCTTGGCCTCTGCTCTGAGGTCTACGATTTCCCTTAACAAATTCACTGTTGACCAACCACTAGCTCGCAAATCCTCTGCTTGCCGTCGCTTTGTTTTAATTGGTAGCAAAAGCCGTTTTTCTAGATCAGGTTCAGGCAGAGCTTTAACAACAGTTTCCATATACAGGGTGAACCCACACGAATTTTCGCTAGAACTGTCGATTAAACTATACCTACCACCCCGGCCTAGCTCCCCACGTATTCCCTCCGAAAAAAAGCTAAAACCTAATCCAGTGTAATATTCAAATCCTCTACTTTCTACAGGGTCAATTGTGACCACCAGCTCTGACTCTCCATCACCAATAGCCGGAGCAACTCTTTCTAATCTATCAATGATCGGTTCTACTACCTTTGGCAGATCCAGCGATTTAATTTTCTGTAAACTGGTTTTCCACTGCCCCGCAGCGAATATCAAATCGATAAGTACCGGCGAACTGCTCCCAGCTATTTTTTCAACCGCAGAAAGATCTTTTCTATCCATAGCACCCCTTAATTCCTTATAACGTGTTGACGTCAGGTCGAATTCCTTCATGAGAGTAGGAACTAGTGCAGGTGCTGTGATATCTACAGACATATTTTTCACGCCTATCCGGGATAACGAATCGTACGCCAGTAAAATAATTTCGACGTCAGCTAATGGATTATCTTCACCTATAAGTTCTGCTCCCACTTGAACCAATTCTCTCTCCGGGTTCAGATCATCAGGCATCACTCGTAACACTTCTCCCGAGTAGCACAAACGTAATGGTCTAGCTAAGTGGCCCAGCCGATTTGCTGCAATTCTGGCCACTTGAACAGTTAAATCAGATCTGATCCCCAACATCCTTTGTGACACGGGGTCCATTAGTCGAAAAGTACTTTGCATCATAGATGCGCCAGGGCCACAAAATAATGAATCTTCAAATTCTATGAGAGGTGGTTTCACCCGTTGATAGCCGAAGGCTTCACAACAACCTATAATTTTGCCTACGGCGCGGGCCTCCTGTGAGGCTCGAGGTGGTAATTGATCTCTTAACCCAGTCGGAAGTAGAGTACTATTCTTAGACTTCCCGTCTGCATCAATCGGCAAGGCTGTCGCTCCCTATTTTCAAACCTAATTTGTATATCAACACTACCACACCTTTTGTATTTAATGGAAACTAACCTCTAGTTTTATCGGGTAATTATCTCTAATTATTCTAGTTCAAGCTATTTTTTTTTAGTTATAGTAGATCGAAGCTGAAAATAGGAGCATCGGAATGACGAACTGTATACACGATCATAGTCGTTGGGGAGCCGGCGATCAAATTGGCGCTGCTGGGCATCTGTTAAACTCATCCACTACATTGTCCGCTCTATCCAGCATTAAATTAGGTGAAATCATAGATCTAAGCCATACAATCGAAATGGGTGCGCCTTTCATGGCTCCAAATCAGACACCCTACATTATATCTTCGTCCGCAACGGCAAGAAATAGTATGAAAATACGTGAAAAAATGGGAGCTAAGAATAAAGTTGGCGCCAATTTAGAGAGAATTGAAATGACTACACATGTTGGAACGCATATCGATTCGCTGGGGCATTTCTCTATTGGGGAGCATCTTTATGGCGGTTACAATATAGAAGATAGTGTTGGTGATTGGGGTTTAGTCAATCTGGGTATTGAAAATGTCCCGCCAATAATTACTCGAGGAGTCTGTTTAGATGTTTCTAGGTTAGATGGTACCGATAACCTGGAGGCAGGGAGAGGCATAACCGCAGATGATCTAAAAAAAACATATGATAAATTAAAATTGGCCCCTCAAAAAGGTGACGTCGTTTGTCTGAATACTGGTTGGGGAAAATATTTTATGAATGACAACAGAAAATATTTGTCGGGCGAACCCGGTCTTGACCTTGGTGCAGCAAAATGGCTTACGGAGCAAAATGCAGTTGCCATCGGAGCAGATAACATGGCGGTCGAAGTATTACCCGGAAGCGATCACCCAGATATAATGATGCCTGTTCATCAGCACTGCCTGGCCGAGGCTGGCGTCCATCTGATTGAAAACCTCAACTTGGTGGAAATTACTAGGAGATCAATTAGCGTCTTCTGCATCATTATACTACCAGTTAAATTAAAAGGGGCAACAGGATGCCCTGTACGCCCCACAGCATTGATTTAATTTCCTAAATTAAGGTAACTTGTTTTCGATATCCCACTAGACGACTATGTGGCCCACTGCTCCAGAAATCGATTTATAGAAAGGTTAGCAGATTAACTCGCACCACTTGAGGCAAAGAACGAACTTTTTGCAAAACGGTGCCATCAACTTCCCCTTCTATTTCGACCAGCGCCAAAGCCTCGCCCCCGTTATCACGACGACCTAAATGAAAGGTTGCAATATTGATCCCTAAATCACCTAGTACTGTACCTAACGCTCCTATAAACCCGGGTTTATCATAGTTTCTAATATACAACATCTTACGAGCGAATTCCGCCTCAATTTTTATTCCTTGAATATCAACTAGACGGGCCTTAGTGCCTGCAAATAAAGTGCCTGCCATTACTCTGCTTCGTGATTTACTTATCACAGTTATCCGAAGTAGAGTCTGATAGTCACAAGGTCTATCATGTTTTATGGTCGATACTTCTATACCCCTACTCTGAGCCAGCGCGGGAGCACTTATTATATTTACTGAGTCCATATTCGGTCCCAGAAGGCCAGTTAAAACGGAAGAAACGATAGGCGCCGAATTAATCTCCGAAGCCAAACCTTCAAATTCAATCTGAACGGACTGGAATGCGTCCTCTGCAACCTGCCCCGCAAAACTTCCAAGAAGTTCCGCTAACCTCATATAAGGCCGTAATATTGGAGCCTCCTCCGCAGATAACTGCGGCGTATTTAACGCATTAGATACTGCACCGGTTGAGAGAAAATCAGACATTTGTTCCGCAATTTGCAATGCTACTTTTTCCTGAGCCTCCATCGTGGAAGCACCAAGATGCGGTGTTGCTATAAGGCCGGGGACACCAAAAAGAATATTTTTTTCTGCCGGCTCGGTAGAAAAAACGTCCAACGCTGCGCCGCTCACATGCCCATCCTCAAGAGCATCTCTGAGCTCTTTCTCTATTATTAAACCGCCGCGGGCGCAGTTAATTATTCGAACTCCTCTTTTCATCAATGCAATCGTCTTAGCATTTATCATATTTTCAGTCTGATCGGTCAAAGGCGCGTGCAACGATACAAAATCTGAATCCGACAGCAATGTTTTTAAGTCAACTTTACTGACACCCAAAGCTTTAGCCTTTTCATCAGTCAGATATGGATCGCAAGCGCTAACACGCATCTTGAGCCCGCGAGCACGATCGGCCACGATTGAGCCGATATTGCCACATCCAATGAGGCCTAATTTTTTTCCTGTCAATTCCGTGCCGACGAAGCCCGATTTTTCCCATTTTCCGGCCTGGGTAGACCTGTCAGCCATGGGTATTTGGCGTGCCAGAGCGCATATCATAGAGATAGTGTGCTCCGCCGTAGTGATAGCATTGCCAAAGGGAGTATTCATTACGACGATACCAGACGCTGTAGCGGAATTCACGTCTATGTTATCTACGCCTATTCCTGCCCGACCTATTACCTTCAAATTTACGGCGGACGAAATCAATTCTTCAGTGACTTTGGTTTTAGATCTAATAACCAAGCCATCATATCCAACAATTCGACGCATTAATTCTTGTGCTGAAAGACTAACTTCAACATCAACCGAAATACCCCTCTCTTTGAAAAGTTTGGCGGCGCTTGGGCTTAGCGAATCAGAGATTAAAACTTTTGGCACAACCTCTCCTCCTCACATATTTTTGAAATACTAAAATAATTACCCCAGCGCTTGCTTAACTTCTTCATAGGACCAATCTAGCCAAGGCAATAACAAATTAAGGTCTTCAGCATCAACAGTTGCTCCTCCCCAGATACGGAGCCCCGGGGGCGCCTCACGATATCCATTGACGTCGTACGCCGAGCCTTCTTTTTCGAGCAGTTCTTCAATCTTCAGCGGCACTTT
>CAYFGZ010000125.1:0-9574 GCA_964342575.1 uncultured Nisaea sp.
GAGCCGCCCGTTTGCTTTCCCTGATCCGAGCGCGGCAGGCGCCCGGCACGAAAAAGCCCCCGCCAGCCGAAGCCGACGGGGGCTGATCCGGGGGCGCCGCCGATCGGCGGCGGGTCGTCTTTGACCTATGCCACCTCCTCGATGATCTTCTGCGCCTCGGCGTCCCAGTCGACACCGGACTCCCGGCCCAGATCCATCTTGAGAATCTGTAGCTGGCGAATCGACTCATCGGCGAGATTGCAAAGGACACCGGGACGGTAGTCCTCGTTGTCCGGCTCGATCTCGAGGGGCTTCCACATGTTCTCGATCCGGCAGAGGGCCTGCCGGACGCGCTCGAACTCCTCGGCCGACTTCTCCATCAGCCTGCCGATGTTCGGACCGTTCTCACGCTCCTTCTTCTTGGCGGCTGCCTCCTCCTTTTCCCTCTTGATCGCTGTTTTGACCTTGGCCCTGATTGCCTGCTTCACCGCGGCCTTGAACGAGGGGATCTTCTCCCCCTTCTTCTCAGCCATGTCGATCACCATCTCGGCGTAATCGACGACGATGGCGACCTCGCCGGCACGCTTGGCATCGACCGTGGCGACACCCATGCCACGAGCCTTGGCGATAGCCTCGATCGCTACCTGCCGCTGCTCGCTTGCGTTGCCCCGAGCGCGAGCCTCGCTCGCATTCATCTTGGGCTCGGCCTTTGGCTTCGGCGCCTTCGCGGGCTTCTTGCCCTTGCTGGCATCGAGCTGCTTTTGCTGCTCGTCCTTCGCCATCTCGGGGTACTGCGCGACATAGCCTCGGACGCTGGAACCGATCGTCGACCGAGATCGACCGACCGCGCTCGCGTACGCAGTCTGAGTGACGCGGTCGTCGTTGTACAGATCCTCCGTCCAATGCCAGCGCAACTCGAGCAGCGCGTTGCCGTGCTTGCCGGCGTCCGCTTCTGCCTTGGCCTTCCTGTCTTCGAGCCGCTTGTCCTCCGCGGCAATCTTGCTAGGAAGCGATCGTGATGCGCTTTTTGCTGATGGCATTCTTGACCTCCTTGATGGCCTCGGGCTCTTGGCGCTCAATCTCCTCCTGAACGTCCTCGAGCATTCTCACGTTCCATTTCACCTGGTTCGCGTGGAACCGATACTCCTCCGACTTGACGTCGAGGCAGACTGCCAGCAGACCCCGCTCGACGTCTACGTCGTGCTGGATCCTGCCGCGCTTGTCCTTCAACCGCCGCACGCGGTAAGTCCAAGCCATCTGCCCGGGTCCGACGAGAGCGTGGAAGTACGGCCCACGCAGGTTCTCCTCGTCGGGGAGCACGATCGCGGCATAGGGTTCCGTCGCATACTCCTTGTTGAGATTCCTCCGAGAGACTGACATCCATTGCCGCTTGTTCGCGTCAGTCAGCGTGGCCCCAAACTCAGCCACATCGGGCGACTCCCAGAACTGGAGATAAGTCCCGGCAACACCTGGCACGGCATCGAGAAGCCAGTTCTCGTAGGCCTTCTGCACCATGTCCGTTTTCGGGGACTTCCGGTTACGCTTTTTGGCCGCCATATGACGACCCCCTTCGCGCCGCTGAGATAAAGGGAAGCTACGGTGCGGCGCATGAAGCCGTGACTCCCGCGCTAAATCTTAGGGAAGCCAGCGGCGGAATGCGTTGCGACTAACGAAGAACGCCCCGGCAGAGTGATCCACCGAGGCGCTCTTGGGGGCAGACTTGGGAGTCACGGCCCCACGGAGTCAGTCTAGCGACCGCCCTAGAGGCAGGCCGTCCAATGCCCCGCGCCAGAGCCGCCGGCCCATAGCTTGCGGGCCATCTCGTGATGAGCCTGAGCGTCCTCGTAGGAATCCACGGGCCACGGCACGGGCCAACCAACAAATTGGTAAACGCCTTTGGCTCCCGATGAACTGTTGTAGCTCGACCAGCTACCGCCGCTCTCACAACTCACGACGTAGGCCGGGATCGTCCAGCACCCTGCACCGTCCGGGTGAGGCTGCGTGCTGCACCAGCCAGAGGGCTTCGCTTGGGCCTTCTTCTTTTGACGCTTCGACCACTTCTTCCAAGCCTCTCGCTTCTGCGCCTTGTACTCAAAGAGACGGAAGCGGTGCATCGCCGACTTCTGGATGCAGTTGCGGTGCCGCATCAGGCGCTTGGCCTTTTTCCTGTTCCACTGGTCGCTTCGCCAGTTCTTGTGCGCGAAGCCCTTGCGGATGATCTCCTTGCCGCGCTGAACGTGCTGCTTGACGGTCTGGCCGTCGCACGTTTTCGGCGTGGTGCCTGTCCCGAACGCCGGGGCGGTGAAGGCAAGCACGGCAATCAGGGCGGCGGCGGTGAGTTGGCCGGCGAGGATGATCCTGCGCGGGGTCATCGTAGCCCCAGCTTGGCGCTGCAACTCGGCCACCCTCCCCACCCGTACTGGTCAGCGACACGACTCGTGATAACGCTCTGAGCCTCCCAGCTATTAGCGCCCATCGGTTGCTTCATTCTGTCCACCTCGGGTCCAGAGATCAGGCCGGGAATATATCCGCCATGCGTCCAACCAAAGTACCCGTAGGACCCGTGGTTGCCCCCGCTGTTCTCGCATACAGCCAGCCGCTTTAGGCTGTCCTTGCGATAGCTAGGCAACCTCGAATACCAAACCGGAAACGGGTCCGCCGCGAAGGCCTTGTACCTAGCCTTCTTGTTCTTTCGGTAACGCTCCAGGGCTTGGCGGCGAGACTTCTGCGCAAGGCAATCCTTCTGATTCCTAAACGCCGCCTTTGACTTCTTGCCGAAGGTGTGGCCGTCAGGACTCCTGAGCTTGAAGCTTTGGCGAACGATCTGCTTGGCGCGGCGCTGATGGAAGATGACCGGGCGCCTCGAACATGTGTGCGGCGTGCCCTTAGCCGACCCGTTCAGCGCCGCTCGTTCCATCGGGTCCATGCTGGGCTTGTCCGCCGTCGCAGTAGCCGGTACGATCAGCGCCACGAGGGACGCGATGAGTGCGGGGAAGCGCACTTGGTAGTCCTTTCGTCGGATTGGCGGCCCGCTTCGGCGGGCCGTCGTTTGCTTAGTGGTAGCCGGGCTGGGGGAAGGCGAGGGTGCCGGCGCTCTCCTCGGGCTTCGGCTTCGCCTTCGCCTTCGCCTTCGGAGCCTTCGGCTTCGCCTTCGCCTTCGCCTTCGACTTTGACTTTGCTGCGGCTTTCTTCTTCACTGGCATGAGGGAATTGTTAGCAGCCGCACGCAGGGAATGTCGCCGCCAGAAACTCTGCGGGCACGTAAGCGCCGGCTATACGGGGGGGCGGGTCGTCCCCGACAAGGGCACGAACGGCCGCGACGTGGGCTGTCAGCGCGGCTTAGGTGCGTTCTAGGACGGTGACGACGATGCCACCGAGCGCCCCGACGATGAGGCCGACGAGAACGCAGAACGCGCCGCCGATCCGACTCAGATCCCGGTCGCGCTGCTCCTCCAGCTTGGTGATCCGCGCGCCGAGGTCGTCGCGGGTCCAGCGGTGCTCCTGCCGAAGCTCGGCCCGCAGCTCCTCTCGATCCATCCGCGTGATCGGGGTACGGACATCGGGGTTATCCAGTTCGGTGTCGGCCTCAGACCGAGCTAGCTCGTTGACGTTCACTCTTTCGCGTCCTCAACCTCTGGGTCCGGGCTGTTACCGAGCAGACCGAGGCGGGCGTATGCCTCCTCACGAGCGTCCCAGTCCGTACCGAGGCCGAGCGCCTGCTTGACCCCTTCGATCTTGTCTCGGACCTTGTGGAACCGCTCAGGCTGCGGCTGCTCGTTGATGTCCTCGCTCTCGACCTTCTTCTTCGCCATCAGTAACCCCCGTTCCACCGCGCCGGTGAGCGACGGCAGTCGCAGTGCGTGAATGTGCTGTAACTCCCGAGGCCGCCAATCCCGTGCTGATCCATCCAAGAGTGGACCTTCGACGGCGACCACTTGGAGCTAACGATGTCGGCGGCAACCTCCTGGTTGGCCGCGTGCGAGCCGTACGTATAGATGTGCATTGACGCGGACGCTCCACCTATGCTCCGGTTGAACGCCTCATCTCGATACCCACTGTTTATTGAGACTGAGCCGCCGCTCTCATCCCTCAAAGGTTGGAGCCAGCCGGTGACTAGACGGATCAGTCCGTCGTAGCTCTCCGGCGGAACTTTGGCGCCCGAGGTGCAGTCGAAATCCGAGACCTTGAAGTTCTTGGTGATCTGCGAGTTCGGCCCAAGGTCCTTTGCCTTGACTTCTTCTTTGCCAGCATCCTTCTTGTACCTGGCTATCCGCTTCTCGCCCTTCTCCTGTTGGCTCTTGCTGCGGGCACCGGGGTTGCGGATCATATTCTGGGCCCGCTCATCGACTCTCCGATTCGCACTCTTTGACTTGTCGATCTTCTTCTGCGATTCGGTCGGGACTCCGCAAAACTGGGCGGCCAGGGAGATCTTGTTGAAATCCCCGTGCAAGTGAGAGTCCTTGGAAATTCGC
The DNA here is from genome assembly GCA_964342575.1 of uncultured Nisaea sp. GTDB lineage: Bacteria > Pseudomonadota > Alphaproteobacteria > Thalassobaculales > Thalassobaculaceae. The sequence goes on from CAYFGZ010000125.1 coordinate 4,452, forward strand.
TGAGATAGGCCCGCCGCCTTGAACACCTGGTTGCAGCCGTCCTCCAAGCCCCTTACGTCTGAGCCTGAGTCCGACTTGTGCAGGGTCCTCGACGGCTTGTCGTAGGACTTCATGTTGGACTTTTGCTTAGCCATATTGCTCTAACTCCTGAAGCATCTCGTCGATAGCTGACAGTTCATCCTCTTCCTCTTCCTCGAGGATGGCAAGCGGATCTTCCGGCGTCCACCCTGGGTCCTCGGCTTCCTCTGTAACTTCATCCACCCTGCTTACGGGCTGCATAAAGGCGGGGAGAACGGGCGGCTCGGCGGGAGCCTCGGCGGGGGCGGCGGTGCCGGCGTAACCGGCGTGGCCAGCGTGGCCGGCGTGGCCGGCACCGCCCGTCACGATCTTGCTGCCGTCCTGTAGCTCAACGTGCCAGTCCTCGCCGGGCACCGGGAGCCCGAGGCCAAACTTGGGCAGGAGCGCGCGCTGTTCGGGGGTTAGGGATATATCGGCGGCGGCCCCGAACTCGTGGTTACTTGTGCCGGGCCGAGCCGCAAGGTTCCCAGTGCCGTTGAGGTGGGCCTGGTAGAGCGCCGCCTGCTGGTCGTAGGTCCGATAACCGCTGTTCACCTGCAGGGGAGCACCCGAAGCCTTAGCCAGCTGGCGTAGCCGGCGAGCTAGGGGGCGCTGGAACGTGAGGTCGTCCTCGGCGTCGTTGGCCTGGAGCCAGCGGCTGTCGTTGAGGTCTTTGAGCTGCGGGGCCTGGACCGCGTTGGTAGGCGGCGCGCCGTCGGCCGAGATCATCTGCGAGGTGCTGTGGATGCGCGGGCGATAGTGGGGGTCCGTTGCCCAGTTCGAGTCTGCGATGGCGTCCACGGTCTCCGCGGTGCCCTTGCCTTGCGCGCGGGGCAGGATGTTCCTGATGCTGTCGCTCGCGCCGTATGCCTTGCCGCGGAGGAAGCGGTCGGTCTGACGTGCGGCGCTGAGCGGCGACTTACGCCAGACGTCCTCTTTGGTCAGGCTGCCCTCGCCGCTGTCGAAGTGGCCCACGTTCAGGTAGTTGTAATAACCCTCCGCGTCGCGGCGACGAGCCGCATCCCCACTCATCTCCTGCAGTACCCAGCCGCCCACCGCCTGTGGGTCGAGGCCGGTGCGCCTGCTCAGCTCCTGCGTGAAGATCTTCTGGCCCGGCGTAATCGGGCCGCCCACCTTGATCGCACTGCGCTCTGCCTGCCGGCGTGCCCTATCTATGCGCCGCAGGGCCGCATCATCTTCCGCGCTTGCTGTGCCAAGCTCGCGCCGCTGCCGGAGGATGTTTCCACCGATGCTCATCGCGCCCCCTAGTTTAGCCCTGTATCGAAGCCGTCGAGGCCCAGGTCGAAGTCGCCCAGGCCCGCGTCGAAGCCATCGAGAATCCCGCTACTGGCTGGCTTGGAGGGACGCTGGAATGCCTTGTTGCGCTTCCGTCGCCTCCTGATGTCCTTCGCCTTCATGGGGATGAGCGGGAGGGGCGAGAGGGCGACTGGCCCCTTAGCGTCGCGCGGGCTGAGCTGTGCGAACTCGTCCAGCTGTTGTAGGCCGGGCGGCGCGACGCCTGTGTATTGCTGATATAGGTTCGCGCCTGGGTAGAAGCCGGAGGCGGCCGAGCGGGCCGCATACGCTGCCTTCTGCCAGGGCGTTAGATCCTTGCCGTGTTTTGTGCGTACCTCTTGGCCGGCCCAGTTGAGTCCCTGCGCCTCTTGTATGGGGAGGGCTGGGAAGAGGAAGCCCATGCCGGCGGAGGCCGGGTCGGCAAAGACGCTCAGGGAGGAGTGGCGGTTTAGCGGGATGCGGTCGCCGTTGTCGAGCGGGATGCCGGCCATCGCCTCAACGTCCTCGGGGGCCGGCGCGTCGTAGGCCAAGCCCAGCTGCCGCCGCTGGTCCTCCGTCATTCTGTCGATCTGCGCAACCAGCCCGGTCTTGATGGGGTGTCGCGCCGGCAGGGACCAGTATGTGTAGCGCAGCGCGGCCCGCGCCCACTGGCCGAAGGGGCTGTACTGGATCAGGAACTTCCTCATGGCCGGCGAGTTGCGGCCCCACTGGCCCATGATGTTTTCCACGCCTCGCGCGTACTTGATCTGCTCGGCGGTTCCCTTCAGGCCCTCCGCGATCTGCTTCGTCATCTGCGGCTCCATCTTCCGCAGGGGATTGACCGAGCCGAGCATGTCACGGGACTCGCGCCTAGCTACCGCGCCGAGCGTCGCCATAGCCGAGGGCGTCTCAATGAAGCGCTCGTTGATCTGGAAGATCTTGTCCCTGAAGCGTTGGTGCGCCCGCATCATGCGCCCGGTGACAGGGTTATCGCGGAGGCGTGCGAAGGTCGGCGCGGTCTTTTCGATCCAGGGCTTGCCCGAGTAGCGCGCAAGGTTCTCGAAGGTGTTGTGGATATCGGTCTGGCGGCGAGATCCGGTGAGCATCCCCATCGGCACGACGCTCTGGGCCTCCATCAGCCGCTGCTGCGCGTACTGGTTCGCGTGCATCTGGGCCACTTCGTCCGACATACCCTGGGCCTTTGCGATCTGCATGCCGTCGTCGTAAAGGCTGTTCTGCAGGTCGTCCCAGATCTGCCGGCCGATCTTCGCGTCCGTAAACGGGCGGACGCCAGACACGTTCCGGCGCAGGCCGTAGATGTCGCTGACGTTCCCCATCAGCCACTTAGGTGAATAGGCCAGCACGTTGCCCTTCCAGGCGCTCATGGCCTTTGTCAGTGCGGCCGAAGCTCCGCTGCCCTGCTCGGCGTGCTGTCGCACCCTGTTCCACGCTGGCTTTGGCACGAGCGCGTAGGCCCCGTCGTCGGGGGCCTTGATCGCAGATGCCGTCTTGCCCTGGGCGGCCTTCGTGTCGATTACGGCGGAGTCGTCGAGGCGGCGGCCCAGCGCGCCCGTGTCCTCGCCCCATATCCCAGGCAGGTTCCCGTCTGCTCCCGGCTCGCGGGACAGCATCGGGTTCAGGCGGTCGTTGGTGGCCTTGCGAACGTCGTCCGCTAGGACTTCGGCCTCCCTGAAGAGTCTGTCCGCTAGGGCCTGGTCGCCCGCCTCGAGGGCCCTGCCGGCCTGCAGTCGCTTGCTATTGAGCTGGGCGACCTTGCCCTCTATCGCGCTCGACTCTGCGCTGGCGCGCGCGGCTTTGTTGCCGCTCGCCGCCTCGCCCTTCGCCCACTGGTTGTTGACGCGAACCATCTGGAGGTCGCCGCCGTAGTAGCCGACAAGCTCCGGCTGCTTTACAGCGGCGAAGCCGTCCGCCTTTGTATAGAGGCCGCCCGGGCTTGCCTTGATGTGCGGGCTGTTCTTGTCGATGCCGGGGAGGCCATCCTCGCCAGCGGCCACTAGGCGGTCGTGCTCGGCCCTGATCCTTGTGGGGTCGGTCCTGATCCGTAGCTCGTCAATGAGGCGCGAGTTAGTTCGCAGGGCGTCGTATGTGCCTTGCCCGCGTACCGCCTCGTCAACGACCCGCTGCCAGCTTAGGTCCGCCAACCCACGCTGCTGAGCCGTCCCGGTGCGCCGCTGCGACTGCATGATGTTCCGCTCGGTGCCGGCGCGGACGTTGCGTGCCGCCTTCGAGGTGAGGTCCATGCGCTGGCTTAGGTACACAGGCGCGCCGGCCTCGGTGGCCCTGTGGGCAAGCTCGGGTATCTCCGAGAGCTGGCGCTTTATCTCGTCAACCGATAGCGGGACGATGGTGCCGTCGTCGGCCCTCTGAACCAGCTGGCGCTGCGTGAATTGGCTGCCGCTGGGTGTGTCGTAGAAGGCCCCGAGGCGGTCTATGGCGATGGGCTGATAGGCCGAAGCCTCGGCCTGGGCCTGGCCGCCAGGGAAGTAGTTCTCTTGCACGAGGTTGCGGTCGGTCTGCCGCATCAGCTGCTGTATGTCCCTCGACGCCTTCTGAACCACGAGCGGGTCTGCCTTAGCGGCGGCCTCGAGGATCTCCTTATTGGCCTTGAGGACCTCGCGCTCAACCAGGGAGAAGTCGTCGGTGGTCTCCGCGAGGCGCGCCAGCTCGTCGTCCACCCTCTTCAGCTCGCGCGCAACGTCGTCGCTCCATGTATTCACCTCGGCGGTCCCGCGCAGGTAAATGTTCATGCCGGCCTGGTTGTTGGCGGCGTCGACAGTCGAGAGGCCGCTATTGGCGTCGTCCATTGCCTTCCAGACCGCGCCCTCGGTGGCCTCGCGCATCCTCTTGCGCGTGCCCTGGTTCATCGAGTCGAGGGAGTCGGCAAACTCGTTGACCCAGCGGCGGTCGGCCGCCTCCTTCATAAAGACCTGGCCGTTCTTCGTGTAGGTATTCCCGAGGCGCGGCGAGCGGTCGAAGAGGCGCTGGGCCTCCTGGCGTATGAGGTCGCGGCTGTAGGGCCCGCGCACCTTCGGGTTGTCCGGTAGCAGCTGCGAGTGGGCGACTGGCCTCTGTAGCTGCGCCCGGTTCTGCATCTTGGCCCCCAGCAGGCCGCTACGCGCGCCGGCCCCCGCCCCGCGCCCTAGCGCCGCGCCTGCGCCCGAAACCTCGAGCAGGGAGTAAAGGGGGTGCGCCTTCAGTGCCTCCCAGGACTGCTTCCAGTCTCCCTTCACCAGGCCCGGCAGGAAGCCCTGCTGCGAGAAGGCGTCGATCAGCTGATCTAGGTCCTCGGAGTCTCCCTTAGCCGCGGCCTTATAAATAGCCTTCCCGGTGAGGGCAAGCGCGGGGATGGTGATGACCGGCAGCTCGAGCAGGTCGCGGCTCGCGTTGCGGATGAACTCGCCGGGAACCCACTCGGTGCCAGCGTCAATGGCCTTCCCGGCTAGGCCCGCCCATTCGCCCTGGAGGGTGACGTTCTTGGCAAAGTCGCCCCAGCTGAAGCCGTCGTTACCGTCGAAGCCCTCCTTCACGCCCCACCAGGCCGGCGAGCTGAAGGCGGCACGCTTAGCCCAGGGCGCGGCCCTCGAGGTTGCACCCAGCGCGTGGCCCGCAACCTGCGGCGCGTGTTTACCTACGAGCTGGGGAAACTTAGCCGCGCGGAAACCAGCCGGCAGCGTGTTGTAGGCGGCTCGGGGTGCGCCGGCGACGGCCCTGCCCGCCGCGTAGCGTGCAGCCGCGACGCGCCCAGCCGGAGCCGCTTGCGCCGCCTGCGC
>CAYFGZ010000126.1:0-9454 GCA_964342575.1 uncultured Nisaea sp.
CTGTAACTTTCTTATGCCGAGCATGAGCAGTTGTACCACGTTTTACACGAGCCATATCAAGCGCCTCCTATAAATAAGGTAAAAATTTCTTGACAATTTTAGCATCCGCCGCACACAAGGTAGTCGTACCACGAGAATTACGAAGCATATCTCTTGGCCTCTTGCTCATACCATGACGCTTGTATGCCTGATTATGGAGGATTTTTCCAGTTCCGGTTGCTCGGAATCGCTTTTTGGCGCCGCTCTTCGTTTTCAATTTGGGCATTTCGTTCTCCATCACAAAAGTTATGCGGATAGCACTCTTTTTGCCGTCCAGCTCATGCACCAGCCAGGCATGCCCTTCAGCCATAGCGTGGTTTATTCTGCATTCAACAGAAGGCCGTGTTATACCGGTATCGATCGAGATAATCAATAGCTCAATTACACCCCGTGTTCAAAGCAATCTCATATAAAACCGACACCAACCGTCATCTGCCTACAGGCGGAACATCAAGTCGAGCTACTATACCCTCCAGATCCTCAGAAACAGGGGGATAATATTTCATAACCAGCGGATCATGCCCTGGTATAATATGATCTGGAGAGTCAGCTAACATCTCCATTGTTGTATATCCATTCAACATATCGCCCAAGTTATAAACAATTACAAAGGGATTGCGGTCCCTGATATTCTCATAAAAATGCGCACAATCAGATGCTACGATTACCCAACCTCGCTGTGTCCAAACGCGAACACACATCAAACCAGCGGAGTGTCCTCCAATTTTGTGAACGGACAGCCCTGGAACCAATTCTTCGTCACCATCTACAAAATGAACCTGATTTCCATATATCTTTCTTATCATTTCGCAAACATCATCAACTTCGAACGGGCGCTGTATTGCAGGAAAACACATACATCTGCCTGTCGCATAAGAAATCTCTGTATCCTGCAAAATAAACGTCGCATTTGGAAAATCAGTTATTCCACCAGCGTGGTCATAATGCATATGACTAATGATTACATTTTCGACTTTCCCCGCATCTATCCCAAGCATAGCCAGCCCTTCAGCCGGTGTCCTAATTAGGGGTGTTCCACGTTTTTCGGAAGCTACGGCGCCAAATCCAGTATCAACGACATACGTCCTAGTATCATTTTTAATAACCCAGACAAAATAGTCCAATGGCATTGGCACATCGTGTTCATCCATATAAAGCATATTACCATTACGTGTTCTATCGGCGTTGTGCGCATACTTCACCGCATATATTTCAAATACTTCACGTTCTTCAGATATACCCATCCGACCCTCCACGTTAAACGAGACTGCATTGAATAAATTTATTTGTTATAAACTTAGACATTAGGGTTAGCAGCAGACAAGTGGCACCCGCTTTAAAGGAGGTAATTTATGACTGGTATCACGGTTGGGTTTATTGGAACCGGAGCAATGGGGGAACATATGTGTCGACATATAGCTGAAAGGGGTAGTTATGATGTGTTCGCTTATGATTTGGTGCCCGAGCCTCTGGAAAGACTATCAAAATACGGTGTGAAGACGGCCAATAACTGTGCTGATTTAGCCGTTCAAACGGATATTACGATACTTTCCCTACCAGGAGGACCCGAAGTCTCTGCCATCTGCGAGGAAACTCTTTTACCTGTAGCCCGCAACGACTGGATAGTGATAGACATGTCTACTACCCCAGTTAAAGTAACCCGGGAAATTGCTGCAAAATTCCACAAAAAAGGGACCAAGTTTCTGGATGCTCCGGTCGCAAGAACCCAGCAAGCCGCTATAGATGGAAATCTTTCTATAATGGTGGGCGGCGAAGCAGAGGTTCTCGAGTATGTAAAAAACGTTCTTCTTTGTATGGGGCCCGACGTGACGCATTGTGGCCCCGTTGGCTGTGGTCAAATTGCAAAAATTCTCAATAATATGGTCGTTTTTCAGAACGGCGTCGCATTAGCAGAGGCTTTGACGATAGGCCGTCAGGCAGGAATGGATGTCGAAGATCTTTTGAATATAATTAATAAAAGTTCTGGTGGGTCGTTCGTTGGAATGAACCATGGTTTGAAGTCTATGATACCAGGGATTTTTCCACTCAAACAGTTTCCAGCCCGATATGCGCTAAAGGACTTGTCATATGCTCTCCTTTTAGCTGAGGACAGCGGTGTTGACGCCCCAGGTGCACAGTTGGCCGGTAAAATGTTAACAACCGCCATTGAAATGGGATACGGTGAAGAATATTGGCCAACGATAATAAAAGCAGTAGAACAAACCACTAAAGACAACGATTGAGAAAGGACAAACTCAATCTAAACACCATCTATTTACGCATTTAGTTGAACAAATAGGTTTTTAATAAAAAATAACATACTGACTGGGCACTAATATTGGCAGCAACATTTAATGTGAAAAAACTTGGTCGACCATCAATTGACCCATTAATAATGCTTTTGGTTGTCATCGCAACTGTGACGCTGATCCGAGTTATCACCTTGACAGCTTCTCAGTTGGACCTGCATGGAGATGAAGCCCAATATTGGAGCTGGAGCGAAGTATTAGATTGGGGTTACTATACCAAGCCACCTGCAATCGCATGGATAATTCATTTTACAACGGCACTGTTTGGAGATTCCGAGTGGGCCGTCCGTCTAAGTTCCCCATTACTCCATTCTGGTACTAGTCTACTTTGTGGTTTGATAGCCCACCGTCTATACGGAGAAAAGGCACTCTTTTGGGGTGGAATATTATTTTTAACTCTTCCTGCTGTATCCTTCTCCAGTTGTATTATCTCAACCGACGTACCGCTATTATTTTTCTGGGCCCTTGCTCTCTATTCAATGATAAACCTGTTAGAAAACAGGCACCCCCTCTGGGCGATAGTACTGGGCATAACAATAGGTTTTGGGATCCTAAGCAAATATGCTATGGCCTATTTTATCATTTGTTTGGTCCTATCCTGTTTCATAATTAAAAGAGATAAATGGTTCCTGAAAAGTTGGCAGGCCATATTAACTCTGACAACAGCAATATTGACTATTTTTCCAAATATTCTATGGAATATAGACAGCGATTGGGTCACCGTTGCGCATTTGGGTGACAACGTTAATCTTAAGGGAGAACTTTTCAATATAAGCCATGCCGGCATCTTTTTGGCGGAACAGGCCGGAATTTTTGGTCCCATACTATTTTTGATATTACTATTTCGCATCATTGCAGTCACCAGAGGCACATCAGAAAACAGAGAAACCTGGCTCCTTTGTTACGTGTTACCCGTTCTAGCAATCGTAACCGTCCAAGCCGTGCTATCCAGAGCTAATGCGAATTGGGCTGCCCCCGCATACATAGCCGCAACAATATTAGTTACAGGATGGATAATAAACCATAGTAATAAGTGGATATTGTGGGTCTGCATCCCATTTCACACAGCTATAATGTTGGCAGTAATTATCTACTATTTAGGTATACCCGGCATCGAACCTCCATTAAAAAGTGATCCCTTGCGGAAACTTCGAGGCTGGCAAGAAACTAGCGATGCAATAGCTAAAATCATGGTAGATCGCCCAAATCATATTTTGCTGTCTGAAGACAGAAAAGTAATGGCATCTTTACTTTATGGGCTGCGTCACAAAATGCTTAATCCCCTTATATGGGATTATGATGGGCACCCAAATCACCATTATGAACTTACCGCGAAATACAAGCCCAAAACGGGCGACGAGGTTCTCTTGGTTGCCAAATGGGAGTACCCATACCCCATCTTGAACCAATTTGCTTCAAAGAAGTCATTGGGGACGGTCGAAGTTCCAATAGGAAAAGGAATAAAACGCAAACTCTATTTATTTGAATTGGCCGATTATGCGAGCAATCAAAATTAACCCGTGGCCCTTGTTCAAGACCTGGCCTATCTCTGCGTTAATAATTGGTATCCTGGTGTTCTCTGCTATCTTCACTATCCATCCAGATATAGATAGGAAAGTCGCTGGCTTTTTCTATAACGAAGAAAATAATTTTATTCTTCGGAATACACCACTACATTACTTTGTAGATAATTGGATTAGGCCAATCGTCAAGCACACTGTCATCTTGTTGCTTGCACTATCTTTATTCTCCATTATTAGCCGCGGGCGTTATATCGGCTGGAAAGTTCGGTCTATTGTTTTTGTGGGGAGCGCCTTTATCATAGGTCCCATCATTCTTGTAAATGGTTTTCTTAAAGAATTTATTGGCCGTGCACGGCCAAAAAATATAACCGATTTTGGAGGAGATAAGCTATTTTCGCCTGCCTATTTCCCAGCTGACCAATGCGCTGCAAACTGTTCCTTTGTCTCAGGGGATGCAGCGGCCGCCTTCACTACTCTCGCCTTTGGGCTTCTATATTCGGGCCGCACCCGATTAAGGATTATCACTGTAGCGTTGGGACTCGGGACCGTTACTAGTCTTTATAGAATCGGAACGGGAGCGCATTTTCTGAGCGACACCCTTTTCGCTGGGCTATTTTGTATCCTAATTACTCTGCTTCTAGAGAAAATTATGCTAGACACAAAAACATTTTGATGATGCCTTGCTACAGAGGAAAGAACAAATTTGTATTTTTTCACTAAACAAAAGTGGCCTTAAGTTGTGTATATCTTCGCTAATTTTCAAAGGCTCTATTGATGCCATTTAAAGAGCTAAAGAAACAATCAAAGCCTATTGTTCGTTTCTCGCCACTCGCGCAGCAATTCACCAATGTTGATACTATATTCGAAGAACTTAAAGAACTAGTAAAATCAGGAGATTTTACTCTTGGAAAGTCTGTTTCCGAATTTGAACAAGTTTTTTCAAGGACTGTTGGGACCAGCTACGCTATCGGGGTTGGTTCCGGCACCGATGCTTTAAAGATTTGTTTAAAAGCTGCTGGAATCGTTCCTGGAGATCAAGTTTTAACTGCAGCCAACACCTTTTATGCGACAGCTGGTGCCATAGCAGAAATAGGGGCCGAACCTAAATTCATAGACTGTAATGACACTTTTTGCTTGGATTCACATCAACTTGAAGCGAATATAACTAAGAGGACAAAAGCTATAGTACCAGTACACCTGACAGGCGAAGTAGCAGATATGCCCGCAATAATGGATGTTGCGGACCGTTATGGAATTCCAGTTATAGAAGATGGGTGCCAAAGTCTGTTAGGCGAACGGAACGGAAAGCAGGTTGGCTCTTGGGGTTTGGCAACGGCGTTTTCTATGCACCCGTTGAAAATAATCAATGTATGGGGAGACGCGGGCGTAATCGTAACGAACGACGCTGGAATCGATAAAAAGGCGCGCTTACTTCGCAACCATGGTCTCAAAAACCGCGATGAAATGGAGATTTACGGATTCAATTCTCGATTAGACTCTGTTCAAGCGATAGTTGGAAAGTGGATTGTTCAACAAGTTGAAACTATTGTGGAACAACGAGCTCAAAAAGCTGAATATTACGACAACGGCTTCGCGCATATACCACAGATACGCGTTCCGCCCCGCCAAAAGTCAACAAAACACGTTTTTTTACTGTATATGGTGTTCGCCGAAGATAGAGATAAACTCCTGAAACATTGCTTGAAAAATGGTATCGAAGCAAAAATTCACTATCCCATCCCGCTCTATTTGCAGCGAGCCTTAACACATCTGGGGCATAAACAAGGGGATTTCCCAGTCACTGACAGGCATGCTCGCCAGTGTATTAGTTTTCCCGTCGACCAACACCTAAGCACGGCGCAGCAAGACTATCTTATTGAGACAGTGGCTTCTTTCTACAAGGTATAAAATTAAAACTATGAACTTCAAAGTACCCCTCATTGACTTGAAACAACGTTATGAAGAAGAAAAAGAAGAACTACTTCTGTGCGTCGAACGCGTTTTAGAAAAAGGTAATTTTGTTCTCACACCTGAAGTTACAGCCTTCGAGCAAAAAGCAGCGGAATACATCGGCGCTAAACACTGTATAGGCTTAAATTCGGGCACTGACGCCTTGATGATGGGGCTCATGGCTATGGGAATTGGAAAAGGAGATGAAGTCATAACCTCGCCGATCTCATTTATAGCCTCGACTGCAGCGATTGCCCACGTTGGAGCAATTCCCGTTTACGCAGATGTACGCGACGACCAAAACATTGATCCAAGTGAAATTGAATCTAAAATCACCTCTAAGACCAAAGCTATAATGCCTATACACTGGACAGGTCGTATTTCGGAGATGCAAACTATCAACGCGATTGCCTCGAAAAATAATTTATTGGTGATAGAAGACTCTTGCCAGTCTATAGGCGCCAAATACCATGGGCAACATGCCGGCACTTTTGGAACAGTTGGAACGTTTTCCGCTCACCCGTTAAAAGCTCTGAACGCTATTGGGGATGCTGGTTTTCTAGTTACTGATAACGATACCATTGCCGAAAAAGTCCGAATTTATCGAAACCATGGTCTAGTGGATCGTGATACTTGCGTAGAATTTGGAGTTAATTCTCGGCTGGATGCCCTGCACGCCGAAATTTTAATATATAGATTAGAAAAGCTGGAATCGATATTAAAACGCAGAAGAAAAAACGTAAATCTATATAGAGAGCTAATAACTCGTCCAGAAATCTATATTCCCCAATGCAAATCCCATGAAGAAAACCCATTTGTAATGTTCTTAATACAAGCAAAAAGACGCGATTCCCTTAAAGAATTTCTTGCAAAGAGAAAAATCCAAACGCTTGTCTATTATGCCAAGCCCCTCCATCTCCATCCAGCCACGAAACGCTACAATTACGGCCTTGGAGATTTTCCCAACGCCGAAAAACAAGCTGACAGCGTCCTAGCACTTCCACATCATCAGAATCTTTCAGTAGACCAAATAACTTTTGTTGCAAAATCTATCAACGACTTCTACGAGCTTTCGTCCTAATCCAAATTCGACACTAAAAGGACTTCGTCTTTTGATTTTCCTAACAACCAAATTACTCCGGATAACAGGGCAGAAACAGCTATTGAACCTCCCCACACTAGGGACACAAGGAGTGCCAGCGACGAATCAATTCCCAGAATTGAAAACATTGCTACGACCGTTCCTTCCCTAACCCCCCAGCCAGCTAGTGAAATTGGAACCAATTGAACTAGACTAATGATTGGAAGAACCCCAAGAATAGATAAGTAACTAGCTTCTGCACCGACGGCAAGCGTCAGGCACCATAAGCAAAACGCCCCAGTTCCATGAATACTTAAACTAATCACTATGGCGTAAAATGTCGTCAAACCTTCCCGGCCCAATAGACTGGCTTCTCTTAAAAACTTTTTTATCCAATCAAAATAGATTGCCTCCGGCAGGCGGGCTGCTAATTTAACTCCAAAAAAGATTGTAGCTACCGCTGAGAATATGAATAAAATCGAGCCCACCTTTATCAACCAACTAGGCCAATCCTCAGAAAGAAAGTCTTCAATAACCAGACTTGTAACCAGCAAAAGCATCATCAACGAAACTAGACCAGTAGTGCGGTCAAAGACTACAGTCCGTATAGCCCTGCCAACCAACAAGCCGTTGTGGCGAGATAACCCTATTCTGACTATGTCGCCACCAATCGATGTTGGGAGGAGTTGATTGCTGAACATCGCTGCAAAATTAATTCGAAAAGCCACACGGAAACAAACAAATGGACCAGTCATTTTTCCTATAAGAAACCACCGAAGGCCAGCCATTACCATTTGTAAAAAACACAATGCAACCGCTAAAATTAAAATCCAGGGAGTTATTGACGCAAAGCCTCGGGCCATTTTTGAAGAATCTATTGTAAATAATATGGCAGATATGATGGCAATACTGATGGCCAGTTTGCACAAGAAAGTTTTCCAATTTTGCGTCGAAGAAGGCTCCATATATTAACTGCTTTCCACCTCGGGATTATTCCACAAAAAACATCGAGACTTTGCGCCTTGATCTTACTTGAGACCTTCCCATTTGTTCTCGACGCGCATCAGTTTTGGGTGGCATGAAAGAGCATGCCACACTACTGATTGAAAAGATTCAGCGTGAGGCGTAACGCTCTTTTCGTCCACCGTAGGTATACGAAGGACAACATCGCCGACTTTCTCCGTGTATCCACCATCGCGCCCCACAACCCCTATTATTGTCAACCCCCTAGACCTTGCCTCATCCAATGCTAAAACTATATTTGCACTGATATTTCTCTTTTCGTCTCCTCCACCAACCGAAAACACCCAAACAGCATCCTTTGCACAGGCCCTACTCCCACGTAACCAAGCAGAAAAAACCGTGTCCCATCCATCATCGTTAGTTCTAGCAGTAAGCTCTGCTACATTATCGACTGGAGAATAGGCTTCTATATCGCAGAGTTTTCTAAAATCGTTAACAGCGTGACTACAATTAGCGGCGCTACCACCTACTCCTAAAAAAAATAGCCTGCCACCGCGTGCCCTAACATCCGCTAATACGTCTGCAATTTTTTCAATTTTTTCGCAATCTATAGTTACTGCTATCTCAGAAACATTCTTGAAAAAAGACTTAACATGGGACATCGGACTTTACCCTTGCTGATTCGGTGACACTTACACTAAGCATTTCCTGTGTTATTCTCGGAGAAACAACAACATTCTATCCACAGATATTCAACCTTTTAGCATTATAAGCTCCAGTAACGGATCGATTCGGGCAATGCTCTACTATCGAATGCAGATTTAACATCTATAAAAATGGCGTCTTCTTTCAGCGCACGTAAAATTTTTCGCCCTTGATCTTTCGTATAAAATTTATGCGGCACAATGACCACCACCGCATCCAATTCTTTTAGTTCACACCACTGCGATAGATTAATTCCGTATGTTTGTAAAAACCCGTCCTTGCACGCATACGGGTCATGGGAAAACACCGTTCCTCCATATTTTAAAAATTCATTAACAACAATAGGTGACTGACTGTTTCGAAAGTCCGAAACATCTTCCTTGAAAGTGAGCCCCAAAACACCAATTCGTGATTGATTAATTGCTTTTCTGGACACTGCCAATAAATCCATTGTCTTTTGGCTTACATATTCAGCCAGACTACTATTCAATCTTCTAGCTGCCCTGATTAATTCCGGATAGTAACCAAGAGACTCCGCCTTCGAAATCAGGTAGTATGGATCAACTCCTATACAATGCCCGCCAACCAAACCTGGTGTGAATTTCTGAAAATTCCACTTAGTGTTTGCTGCTTCCAGCACATCAGCTGTCCTAATACCCATTCGATCAAAAATCAGTGCCAACTCATTCATAAGAGCTACATTCAGATCTCGCTGCACATTTTCCACAATCTTGGCAGCCTCTGCAATTTGAATAGAAGGAGCCACAAAAAGTCCTGCTTTGATAGCCGGTGCATAAATTTTTTTGACCCTCTCCAGAGTCACTTCATCTTGCGCAGCTACAACTTTAACAACCGATTCTAATTTATTTTCATTATCTCCAGGA
>CAYFGZ010000127.1:0-9234 GCA_964342575.1 uncultured Nisaea sp.
ACAGTAATCTACACCCGTTCCCATTTTAATCGAAATCTTTTTGATATTTTTTTTTACAGAATTTTATATTTGATGTATTAGCAGAGTTTAAACAACCATCTATCTACTATCAGAACCCGCCAATAACGTTTCGCTGTCTCCAAACAAGGTAATAGTTCAAGACGAACTTAGTGATTTTTTATGATTTCCTATCCAAGAACTATTCAAATTGGATAAATTTGGACAGCCTATCTGCGTTAAAGTAGTCTTAACTTCGTTAGTCAACAGGTCTGCAACATGGCACGGCCCTTGATTTCCCAGAACTGACACGCCCCACATAAAAGCTCTCCCACAGAAGACAAACTTGGCTCCAAGAGCTAACCCCCGAACAATATCTACTCCAGTTGAAAAACCGCTGTCGACCATGACTATTCCCTTATCAGTCACAGTGCTAACAATTTCTGGCAAAACTTCAACGGGGGACAAGCAAGCGTCCAACTGCCGGCCACCATGGTTAGATACCCAGATGCCATCATAGCCAATCTTAATCGCGTCTTCAGCATCTGATGCATGCATCACACCTTTTATTATCAGGTCTCCTTGCCATTTCTCTCTTATTCTTTTAAGACGCTCGACACTTATTGGCTTCCCCAATTGCTCTCTAGAAAAGTCTGCCATTCCACGAAAACTCTTGTCGGGGGAATATTTTCCAAGCGTCTTAAAATGGGGTATCCCTGCTAGCATAGTCGCCCAACTCCACCTCGGCCTAATCGCAGCTTGATAAAGCGATGCAATCGTGATTCGTGGAGGAAGGGATAACCCATTATACATATCGCGGGGCCTCCAACCCCGGTCAGGGACATCCACTGTAACGACTAACGGTCCCAATCCTGAGTTCGCGGCCCGTTTTAGTAGATCGTCATTCATCTCCTGGTCTACGGGCGGGTATAGCTGAAACCAACCATTGTCACCAGCTATCTCTCCAAATTCCTCAATGTTCACGGTACAAGAAGTACTAAGGCATGTCGGAATATTTGCCGTTTTCCCCGCTCTTGCAAACGCCAGTTCAGCCCTCGGCCATTGAAGACCCGCTAATCCCATAGGAGCTATTCCGAATGGCCTAGAGAACTTTTTTCCAAATAATTCTACTTCTATGTTGAGCGGTTCCCAATCAGTTACATAGCGAGGTGTCAAAGTTATTGCATCTAGTGCGGCTCTGTTACGTTTCATCCCAACTTCTAAACCTGTACCCCCATCAACGTAATCATACGAAAACTTCGGTAATCTTCTTTTGGCAGCGTCGTGCAAAAATTGAACACTTGGATACAGATCCGTGGACGCCATGATAAGTTTTCCAATTCTTCTTGTAAGTGCGTTGGTATTGCCCTTTGCACCGGAATACCAGGCTCTGAGCTAGTGGGCGGTTAACCCTCCATCTATCACCAATTCAGTTCCAGTTACCCAAGATGCTTCCTCCGAAGCAAGGTAAAGGCAGCCCATCGCTATATCCGCCGGTACTCCAAACCTCCCAAGTGGTGTAGCATCAATACGCACCTTAGCCACTTCATTGTTAGAATGTCCCGGCTTTGTCATTGGTGTGTCTACAAAACCTGGGTGAATGGAATTTGCTCGAATCTTGTCATTTGCATGTTGAACCGCCGTAGCTTTGGTAAAAATCCGAACCGCTCCCTTAGAGGCATGATAGGCTGCATTTCCAAAACTACCGACCAAACCGCAGATAGAAGATATATTTATTATCGAGCCACCTCCCGACTTTCTCATTGCAGGAATAACGATTTTAGTACCCAAATAGACGCCCGTTACATTTATGCTCATTATTTTATCCCAAGCTTCAAGCGTAGTGTCTTCAATCCCCGGCCCTGGTGTTATAGTGGTCTGGACCTTCATATTTGGATCACGACCTGAAATACCCGCTATGTTCCCCAACACGTCCACTTTCCGATATAATTCTAGAACTTCACTTATGAGTTCGGTCCAGGCATGCTCTTGAACAACATCAAGATGCCTGTATATAGCTGTTCCACCCGCCTCATTTATTTCATCAACCAGGCCTGCCCCTAAGTCATCCTGGACGTCCGCGGCAATAACCTTTGCTCCATGAGCGGCGAAAGTCCGCGCAGTCTCGGCGCCTATACCCGAAGCGCCACCAGTAACTATGGCAACTTTACCTTCTAAACGTTTTCCAATATCCATAACCAAAATCCAATCTAATTATGCCAGAAATCTAATAAGAACGTTAATCGGGATCGAAAGCATAGATTAACATTATTAATAGTGCATCTGTGATAGCAAAATATTAAATTAACAATCATTGTAATATCTTGAGATTGGTATCTGGGGAGAGAAATAATATGGCATATGATTATATTATCATCGGAGCCGGTTCAGCAGGATGTGTTTTGGCTAACCGCCTAACAGAAATTTCTACTAACAGTGTACTGCTTTTAGAAGCCGGAGACAAAGATAGTAATTTTTGGATTCATATACCCGTTGGGTTTACCAAAACCTTAAATAACCCGGACGTCAACTGGAATTTTGAAACTGAACCTGAAGACAATGTTTCTGGACGCCGTATTCCGATACCTCGAGGGCGGGTACTAGGGGGATCCAGTTCAATCAACGGAATGCTATATGTTCGGGGACAACCATTGGACTATGATGTTTGGGGACAGCTCGGTAATCGAGGCTGGTCATATTCCGAGATATTACCCTATTTTAAAAAGGCCGAAAATTTTGAACGGGGAGGCGACGAATTTCGGGGAAAAGGTGGGCCGTTAAATGTAGCCGACATGTACGAACGTCACGAATTGATAGACGCATTTATCGAGGCTGGTAGCGAATTAGGTTATCCGCGTAACCCAGATTATAATGGCGCCGCACAAGATGGTTTTGGCTACTACCAAATAACGCAAAAAAACGGACGACGGGAGAGTACGGCGCGAGCTTTTCTAAATCCAGCTAGGAATAGAAAAAATCTCACGGTGGAAACCCGCGCCCACGTGGCGAATATAATTTTAGATGGAAGACGGGCGACTGGTGTAAATTATAGTGTGGACGGAATAGAAAAAAGTGAGACAGCTAATTTAGAGATTATCATTTGCGCGGGAGCTGTTCAATCACCGCAAATTCTAGAGCTTTCCGGAATTGGCCAACCAGACTTACTAAAAAAGCATGGAATAGAAGTACTGCACGAATTACCCGGAGTCGGAGAAAATTATCGAGACCACTATGCTGCAAGAATGAACTGGCGTGTAAACAAACCTTTTACACTCAATGAACAAACGCGAGGCCTAGGCCTTGTAAAGGAAGTTATAAAATATGCATTCACGCGTCGTGGAGTTTTAACATGGACAGCAGGCGTAGGACACGCGTTTATGCGCACTAGACCAGAACTGGAAACTCCTGATGTGCAATTCTTTTTCGTCCACGGAAGCTTTGCCTCCTCTACTGATCGTAAGCTGGACAAAGAACCCGGCATGACATTAGCCGTTTATCAGTGTCGCCCTGAAAGCCAAGGATCTATACACATTGGCGGAAGGAACCCCTACGAAGCCCCCAAAATAAAGCCAAATTTTCTAGACAATCCACTAGATCAACAAACAATAATAGCCGGCCTGCATTTATGCAGAGAAATAGGCGAAACAAAGTCTATGAATCGGTTCATTTCATACGAAATGAACCCTGGTGTGAATGTGACGACCGACGAACAACTGCTCCAATTTGCAAGAGATACAGGAGCCACAACATATCACCCAATGGGAACATGTAAGATGGGAAGTGATTCTATGGCCGTGGTAAATGACCGTCTTCAAGTGCACGGTATTAAAGGCCTGCGCGTTGCGGACGCATCAATAATGCCTACAATGCCCTCAGGTAATATCAATGCACCAGTGATAATGGTCGCCGAGAAAGCAGCAGATATGATTAAGGAAGATAAACAAAAACATTCTATAACTTAGTAAGCATAAAATTGGAGTTGCAGAAATGCATGGCAACCCGCACCAAAATATAAATATGTCCGATCAAGAGTGGCAAATAAGATTGGATTTAGCCGCAGCCTTTAGACTGGTCGAGCTGTACGGCTGGTCCGACATGTTGGCCACTCACTTGTCGGCACGCATCCCCGGTTCCGACGATGAATTCCTTATAAATCCAGTAGGTATACTTTTTGAAGAAATGACGGCTTCCACACTAGTGAAAGTAGATATTGAAGGCAATATACTGTCCGATACTGACCTGTCTATTAATCCCGCTGGCTACACAATCCATAGCGCAATCCATCTTGGACGACCCGACGCCGGCTGCGTAATCCACACGCATACTGCTGCTGGACTAGGAGTAGCGACGCAAAAGACCGGTCTATTACCCCTAACTCAAATGGCTTTGGCAGTTATTGCTCAAACCAGTTACCACAATTACGAGGGACCGGCTTTTGATTTAGACGAACGTGACAGGTTGATTAAAGATCTTGCTGACAAAAATGTCTTGATTCTCAACAACCATGGATTACTAACCGTGGGAACAAGTGTCGCAGAGGCTTTTATATGGATGTATAGAGCCGAGAGAGCCTGTAGATTCCAATTATCTTTTCAACAAGCAGGGGTTGAAGCAAGAGAGATTCCGGAAGATATACAGAAAATCTCTAAGGAACGTTCGAAAAAAGCGATCAGTCCAAGTGGGCATCGCCCAATTGGACAATTTGAATGGCCAGCACTACTACGAAAATTAACCAGAGAAAATCCCGGCTTCGACAGATAGGACCTAGATTGAAAATATTTGAAAACAACCCGGTTTGTAATCTCTTGGGTATAGAATATCCAATTTGCCAAGCAGGAATGTATTCTGTAGCCTACGGAAAACTTGCAGCAGCAGTTTCCAAGGCTGGCGGCTTAGGCGTTATTGGTTCCGCTTTTATGAGTCCAGAGCAACTACAAAAAGAAATCAAATTGGTAAAAAATGAAACTGATAAACCATTTGGCGTCGATATACTATTTGCTGAAGCAAGAGGCAGCGATATGGCTGCGACAAGCTATACCCAAGAAGTTCTGGAACATATAGAAGTTACTTTCGCGGAAAATGTACCAGTAATCGTTTCAGGCCTTGGCAACCCTAGTAATATCATCGATCGGGCACACGCAGCAGGAACACGGGTAATGTCCCTGGTAGGCACTTCGCGGCAGGCGTTGGCTGTCGAGGCCTCGGGAGTAGATATAGTCATTGCTTCTGGCATTGAAGGGGGTGGTCACGTCGGCCGCATCGGGACACTTCCACTAGTTTCTAAAATAGTCGATTTGGTTAATATTCCGGTTATAGCAGCAGGTGGACTAGCGGACGGAAGAGCGCTCGTAGCCACTATGGCCTTGGGGGCGCACGGGGTATGGATGGGGACGCGCTTTATTGCCACCGAAGAAGCCCGAGGTCATCTCAATTACAAAAATAAGATTACAGAAATTGACGAAGATGGCACAGTTGTCAGTCGCGCTAACTCGGGAAAAACAGCCCGATTGATTAAAAACAGCTTCACTGATTACTGGAAAAAAAACGAAGAAAGAATAAAACCGTTTCCGTTACAGCTAAAAGAGGTAGGGCTGGAGGCGTCAAAAGCTGGCAGAGTAGACGGAGACGTTGATAACGGCGTATTAGCCGCCGGCCAAAGCTCCGGTCTAATTAAAGAAATCAAACCGGCAAGTGAAGTTATTTCTGACATCGTAACGCAGGCAGAAAAGGTGTTAAGCAATCTTAATAATTTATCGGAACGTAGATAATTTCACGGTGGTTATCTTCGCTCGTCCAGAAGTCGGATTGGTTTTTGTCGGGAGTTTATCTGCGTTATATCTGCAGTCGCACCAGGACCAACAAGCTGCACCTCAACGCCGACTCCTAGACGTTGACGCAGCAATGTTTCTATACTTTGGGTGAGATCGGCTGATTCTCCATTAGGTTTCAATATTTCACAAACAACTATCATAACATCTCCCCCCTTATTTCCGAGAGAGACTTTGCAAAAGTATTCGCCATTGAGTTGATCGACTTCTCTCAGTACCGCGCCTATACTTGTCGGGTACACATTGATCCCTCGGAGTTTGACCATATTGTCACTTCGACCCTGAAACCCAGCCAATCGACGGAGCCCCGGCGCCATCAGCCCTTCTCCGGGCAAAATCGTCGAAATATCCTTAGTGTCAAATCTGATGATTGGGTACACAGTGTCTTTAAATAGAACCGTATCACATATATTTCCAGGTTCTCCTATCTCTGAAATCTCTCCGGTATCAGGATCTATAATTTCAACAAAGTGCGCATCTTCCCAGATATAAAGCCCATTATGATCTGGGCCTTCAGCGGCGATTATACCGGTGTCACCAACACCATACCAATCGTAACATTCTGCTCCTCCCCAGGCTCGCGACATTGCAGCTCCACCATCTTCTGCCAAGTGACCCGATATCATTCTTACCTTTAGATCAATTCCAGGCTGCAGCCCAACTCCTTTGGCCACTTCAGCTAACTTCATTATGTAATCCGCGAACCCAACAATAGTTGTGACACCATACCTCTTCATTAGTTCTATTTGTTGCTCTGACCGTGTTTCCAAGCCGGTACCGGCAGGTAATAGCAATGCATCAGTGTAGTGCAAAATTGCTTCACGAATATAGTGGCCGCCATTTACCATCCCAAAGCCATAAACAGAGTGGACAATGTCATCCTCTTTCAGTCCCTGCATAAGGTAAGCTCGAGCTAGAAGCACATTTTGAATTTCTCTATCACGCGGACCATAGAACAATGGTTGCGGAGCTCCGGTTGTTCCACTTGTTGTGTGCATTACAAGCCGCTCACCCATAGTCCAGTCGTTTGGCCCAAGAAAGTCTCCAAATGGTGGAAACGACTCGACACTTTCCATCAAATCAGCCTTAGAAAACGTTGGAATCTTTGCTATATCCTCCAACCCCAAAATGTCATTTGGCTCCAGACCAACTGCGGACCAGCGTCTCTTATAAAAAGGGTTTTTCCAGGCTCTTTTCATTAACTTTAGGAACCTATCCTGCTGCAGTTCCCATATTTGTTCCCGTCCAAGCGAGGCTATTTTATTATTAAATTCGGAGCCAATTGGATAGTCACGAATTACCTTGTTTGGATTTGCTTGTTCAAAATATTTACTCAAGTTTAACTACCCACTTGCCATTTCAATTAATTCTCTAATATCTGAAACGCATTCGAGGCTATCTATTCGTTCAATCATCTTCTCCATATCTTTCTCAGATAAGTCTGCAGCAGCTGCTTCCCAATTTCGGCGAAACTTAGCCAGGTGCTCCTCGCGGCTCAAAGGCTTCTCTGGATTACCATAAACTTTCTCAATTCGCTTGGATAATACGTCGCCATTTATCATAGTTATATCGACTTCTACTGGAGAAAGGGCATTTGGATCAGGATTATCATTCACGACAATATGGACTTTGCGAGCCAATTCTAATGAGGATTTGTCTCTAATCGCCTCTAGCGTATAATCATATATCCCAATAAATCCTCGCCGCAGCATAACCGCAGCGGCATATCTGCCGTTAAGTCGCGCGTAACTTATTTCCATATCATCCTTAACTGGACGACCAACCAAGTGATTGATCAAGGAAGGAACGCGTGCCTCGACACTTAAAATCCCGTTAAAATCAATGTCGCATTCGGCTTGGAGTTCTCTAATAGCATCCACAATACCGTGAGTGGCTCTACCGCTCGGATAGGGCTTGTGAGCAACCTCTGCTATCCTCCAGGTTTTCCCAAGCGTCGGCAACACCGACCGAATGTCTCCCTCCGCTTCAAAAAGCCCGAAGTAGCCAAATCGACCTTCCAACACGCCTTCCAATGCCGGCAAGCCATTGTCAGCTAAATCGCAGGCAATCAAAGCATTTCTTGCATTAAACCCTATCTGAAGTGCAAGCAGAGATGATCCTTCTGTATGTGCCTGCATCGTCCCCGACAATTGCGTATAGACAATTGAGAATGCTCGCATAAGCCACTCCTTACTCCGTCCTCGAGCACTAGCCACAGCGGCGACAGCGGCGAATGCTCCCGCCGTTGCAGGCCTGAAAAACTGAAGTGCACTGGTCGAGGCAACACCTAAGTTACAAGCAATATCTACTCCCAAAATAGATGCTCGAATCAGCGCTTTCCCATCGATTCCGCCTCGTCTCTCAGCATCCACTATCAACACTGCCAATAAAACCGTCATTGTATGAATGACGGCTTCTTCATGCACACAATCAAACTCGGAATTGTGAATTTGGAAACCATTGACAAGAGCTGCGTCACCTGGGCGCAAACAAACGGCTTGGCCGAGAACGTGAACTTTATCCTCTAGACTGTTAGAAATTTCAAAAGTTGAGAGCAGTTCATTAACATATGGCCCTGTAGAGCCTGCCAACCCAACACCGATTGTATCCAATATAAAGGTTTTGGCAGCCTCTTTGGCAAAACTCGGAATATCTTCTGTTTTCGTTGCAACTACGTGCTCTGCTAGAGCCTCTATTGCATCTTTCATAGATCTAACTCCAAATTCCTTGGTCTGTAAAATATATCTGATATAAAAAGGCTTGCCCACACCAGAAGTTATTTTCTTAGGCTATTTTTTACTTCAAAATGGTCCTAATTCCGATTTCTTTCTTAAAGAGGCGAGAATTAAGAAGGGTAGTTTTCGGACCAGTGCGTCATTATCGACTTTCGCGTAGTAATCCAGACGTCGTCAAAGCTTGATATATATTCGATGAAACGCTTCAACCAAACAAAACGTCCTGGCCGTCCGATAATACGAAGATGTACACCAAGAGACATCATCCGAGGTTGCTCGGCTCCCTCAAGGTAAAGCTGATCAAACGTATCTTTAGCGTACTCAAACCACTGCTGCGGTGTATAGGCTGGCGCCGTCCACATTTTCATGTCATTACTATCAACTGCATAGGGCATTATTAAAATGGGTTTACCATCCACATAATCCCAAAAGGGCATATCATTTGAATAGTCATCCATGTGATACAAAAAGCCCGCTTCTACCAGTAGACGGCGTGTATTCGGTGTAATTAGATATCGTGAGAGCCAACCATATGGACGTTGCCCAGTAGTGCTAGTGATGGACTCTACAGCCTTTGAGATAAATTCTCTCTCTTCCTCCTCGTCCATATGAAATTGATGTATCCATCTCCAACCATGGCTGCAAACTTCGTGACCACCTTTCACAATCTGCTC
>CAYFGZ010000128.1:0-9223 GCA_964342575.1 uncultured Nisaea sp.
CGGCTCGTGGCCGGCAGGAAGCGATGGACCATGTCTTGTTTCATGGTCCTCCAGGGCTTGGCAAAACGACTTTGGCGCAGATAGTTGCTAGAGAATTGGGAGTAAATTTTCGAATGACTTCAGGACCAACGATAACTAAAGCAGGAGAGTTATCGGCACTCTTGACAAATTTGGAGCCTCGCGATGTTCTGTTTATAGATGAGATACATCGCCTGAGTTCTGTTGTCGAGGAGGTATTGTACCCGGCAATGGAAGATTTCCAGCTAGATTTGATTATAGGGGAAGGGCCGGCAGCACGATCTCTTAGGATAGACCTCCCACCGTTTACGTTGGTTGCGGCGACCACTCGGTCGGGATTGATAACAACACCTTTGCGCGAACGCTTTGGCATCCCAATGCGGTTGCAATTTTATACTGTTGGGGAGTTGGAGCAAATAATTGAGCGCAGCGCGAAAAAATTATCTCTAAACGTAACTGTTGACGGAGCCAAAGAAATAGCGCGGCGATCAAGAGGAACCCCACGAGTCGCTGGAAGATTGTTGCGCCGTGTTAGAGATTTCGCTGGCGTAGCGGGTACGAAAAAGATTGATGCAGAGGCAGCCGATAGTGCTTTAAATCGATTAGAGGTTGACGAACTAGGACTGGATTCTATGGATCGACGCTATTTAAACTGGATAGCCAAAAACTATGGTGGCGGGCCAGTTGGGGCCGATACTATAGCGGCTGCTCTATCTGAACAAAGAGATGTTATAGAGGAAGTTATTGAGCCATATTTGCTGCAGCAAGGTTTGCTCGATAGAACGCCAAGAGGGCGTGTGCTCTCACGAACCGCTTATGAATATCTTGGGTTGAGGGCGCCCAAAAGCGGTGTTCAGTTGGATATGCTACCTTCGGCAGGCGGAGGTGCAAAAACGGACGGCGAGCTTAATGAGTAAGACTAAAAAAACCTTTCCGCTAGCGGGTTTATGGGACAATGGTGTTCATAGCTATAGAACACGCATATATTATGACAAAACCGACGCGGCCGGGCTCGTTTATCACGCAGAATACCTTTGCATGGCGGAACAAGCGCGAACGGAGAGCCTCCGTTCATTAGGTCTTTTCCAGAGATCTTTATTCAAAACAGATGGCATTGTGTTAACTGTTCGGCACTGTTCTATCGACTTTAAAAGGCCAGCATTTTTGGATGATTTAATAGAAGTTAAAACTAGATTCAAGAGAATTGCAGGTGCCAGAGTGTTTTTGGCCCAAGACATAAGTTGTGTAGAAGAAAACTTAGATCAAACGAAATTTTTGGTAGGTATGGAGTTCCAAATAGCTTGTGTGAAACGATGTGGACGTCCAACGCGATTTCCCGAAAATTTAAGACTAACAATTTCGAATATCATTAATGCCAATTAGATTTGAGAAACGGTGATCTTGATGGAACAGACTATTGTTGACAGCGTTCAGCTTGGGGGATCTGTAGATGCAGATCTGAGCATTATCGGTTTATTTTTAGCGGCCGATCCAATTGTTAAAGCCGTTATGGTCGGCCTACTGATAGTATCTTTGTGCACTTGGGCCATCATTTTTGACAAAATATTTAAACTGAGAGGGCTCCGAGCTTATGCGAGAATCTTTGAGGACAGCTTTTGGTCTGGCGGTGACTTGGAAGCCCTATATGACCGAATTGGGAAAGCTCCCTCCGATCCAATGTCGCGAGTATTCTCAGATGCGATGAAAGAATGGCGTCGCACGAAGGCGGAATGGGGAGGGGTTCCGAAAAGCGGGGAGATGCGTGCTAGTCTAAGGGAGCGCGTTCAACAAATGATGAATTTGACGATAGATAGAGAAATGGAGCAGCTAGAAAAAAATATGTCCTTCTTAGCATCTGTGGGTTCAACAGCCCCGTTTGTTGGATTATTTGGTACAGTGTGGGGTATTATGGATGCCTTTCAATCTATAGCGGCTACCAAAACTACCGCACTGTCTGTGGTGGCTCCAGGAATCGCCGAAGCATTATTTGCGACTGCTCTGGGACTGATCGCCGCAATCCCGGCGGTAATAGCATACAATAAAATCAGCCACGATCTTGATAGGTTCGCTCAACGTTTGGAGGGTTTTGCGGCGGAATTTATCTCCATACTTTCGCGAAAATTAGATGAGGGAGCGTAGACTGTGGCGGGGGGAATGGTAAATCAAAATAGGGGAAGCCGAGGGCGGACGAGGCCCATGAGCGAAATTAATGTAACTCCCTTTGTAGACGTGATGCTGGTACTTTTAGTGGTATTTATGGTAACGGCTCCTCTACTCGTTCTCGGTATTCCTGTGCAGCTACCTAAGGTGGGAAAAGAGTACATTATAGCTGACGACGACACACCTTTGAACGTCGAGGTGGATCAAGAGAAGCGAATATATCTCAATAAGACAGAAATATCCCTCGTTTCACTTGCCCCGCAATTGATGCAGATAAGATCTGCTAATCCAAAAATAAAAGTACATCTAAGGGGCGATGCTAGGTTGAATTATGGGGCTATTGCGGTGGTTGCGGGTGAGATTAGAAATGCGGGAATTCAGATTATAGCGCTTAGAACAGATTTGGCTAATCTAAAGGGTGAAATCGAAGCGTTTCCGAAGGGGGTGGTCGATGAAAAGCCGCCTTCAACAGGTAGGTAGTTTTGAATGAGATTGGGTCTTTTATCATCGAGTACATTGCACTTATTAGTCATAGCGATTGCCTGGTTTGGACTGCCGCATATACGACGTGATCCTCCAAAATTGGATCCTCTAATATTTGTAAAGATAGCGGATATTGGAGACGTCACTAATGTGCCTAATGAACCTAGTATACCAGAAAAAACAAAGCGGAAAAAATTAAAAAACCCTGCGCCAAAAACAGTAAAACATAAACTTAATAAATTAAATAACGCAGAAATAACTAAAACAAAGCGTAAAACCCCACCAAAACCAGAAATAAAACCCTTAAAACAGAGAACGCAAAAAAAACAGCCTAAAATGTCAAAACCTTCAAAGCCAAAGCCCCGCCCAATCCCATCAGCTGTTTCCCCTAAAAAAAAGTTACAGAAGACACCGAAACCGGCAAAACGTCCAGTTGAGAAGCAGTTTACTAGCCTTCTCAAAAACCTGAAGAAAGAGAAAAAACAAAGCCGTAATGTTGAGAAAGAGAAAACCTTGGGAGATAGAGTTAGAAAAGCGGCTGTCAATCGCAGCAATATGCCCTACAATCCAAACCAAAAGGTTACAGTAAATGAAATTGAAGCTGTGCGACAGCAAATCAGCCAGTGCTGGAATATAGCCGCCGGCGCCCGAAAAGCTGATGCATTGAGCGTAGAAATAGAGATGAAAATGAATCCAGATGCAACGGTGCGCACGGCCCGAGTGGTTGACTCAAAGCGCATGAACTCGGATCCTTTCTTTAGGGCCGCTGCGGAAAGTGCACTCCGAGCGTTGAGCCAAAGGGATTGTATTCCGCTTAAGCTGCCGAGGGGGAAATATGAGTTATGGAAATCGTTCACTTTCAATTTCGATCCTAAAAATATGTTACAGTGACTCATGGAGCAAAAAAGTAATGTATAAATCAAGTTACTACTGGAAACGTTCTTCAGAACTGAGTTTTCTTGTCATAGCATGTTTTTCTTTGATCTTGACTGCTCGTGTTTCGTTGGCTGAATTGCGAATAGACGTAACGCAGGGGCGTGCTGACCCTATGCCTATTGCGATCACCAAATTTAATTCAAAGTCGGCTAAATCAGCTAACCTAGGAAGAAGGATTACGGAAGTAATCTCCTCAGATCTCGAAAGGTCTGGTTTATTTGCTCCCATCGATCCAAAAGCTTTCTTAAAAACGACCATTCCTCTCGATCTGCGGCCAAGATTTGGAGATTGGCGTGTTCTTAACGCTCAGGCGATGGTTCACGGGGCGGTCACCATTGCTCCTGACGGTCGTTTAAATGTTCAATTTAGGCTTTGGGACGTTTTTGCTGAACAGCAAATGGTGGGCAACGCGTACTTTACAACACCGCAAAATTGGCGGCGGGTTGCGCATATCATTTCTGATTTAATCTATAAAAGGGTCACTGGTGAGGATGGGTATTTCGATACACGCATAGTTTACATATCTGAGAGTGGTCCTTCGGATAAAAGGCTAAAAAGGCTCGCCATTATGGATCAAGATGGAGCCAATCACCGTTTCTTGACGGATGGTTCGGATTTAGTTTTGACCCCCCGCTTTTCTCCAACGATGCAAGAAATAACTTATCTAGCGTATTATAATAAAAAGCCGAGGGTGTATATTTTTAATATCGATACGGGCCAGCAGGAAGTTTTAGGGGATTTTCCTGGGATGACATTTGCCCCTCGCTTCTCGCCAGATGGCTCCAAGGTTATTATGAGTTTGGCAAAAAATGGTGTAACTGATATCTATACGATGGACTTAGCCACGCGGCAGGTCATACAACTTACACGAAGCCCCTCTATCGATACTTCTCCCACGTATTCTCCAGATGGTGCAAGGGTGGTTTTCAATTCAGATCGAGGAGGTACTCAACAGCTTTATGTAATGAGATCTGATGGCGGGAGTGTAAAGCGTATCAGTTTTGGTAAAGGGCGCTATGCAACGCCCGTGTGGTCTCCCCGAGGGGATTTGATTGCATTCACCAAGATGTACAGGGGTAGATTTTATATAGGTGTCATGCAACCCAATGGAAAGGGTGAACGAATTTTGACGGACGGCTACCTAGTCGAATCCCCGACATGGGCTCCAAATGGCCGTGTTATCATCTTTTTTAGGCAGACTCGTCCTGGCAAAAATGGCCAAAATAGGTCTGTAAAATTATTTTCTATAGATCTTACTGGTTTCAATGAACGTGAAATTATTACACCTCTCGATGCCTCAGATCCAGCTTGGTCACCCTTGAACCCCTAAAAAAGAGGTCAGAATCGAATTTTATAGCAATTTTAAATGAAATTTGAACTTATTTTATTTGTTTAAACCCCGAGCTCTCTGTTAAAAGAGTGATAAGAGATTGTGTTTAACAACGGGTTGGTGGTGATTTCGGATCATCGGCTTCATAATTGTATGGTAAGGGGTGGAAATATGCGACTTAAGATATTAAGTCTCCTGGCGGTTGTAGCTATGATCTCTGCTTGCGCGCAAGATCAGGATATATCTAGCGGCTCAAGTGGAACGGGAAGTGTTGCGAGTACGACCAGTAAGTCATCCAGCGGTGGCAGTTCGGCGAAACTGAGTTCGTCGGCTCTTGAGGCGGGTTCCAAGGAAGAATTTGTTGCCGAAGTCGGTGATAGAGTTTTTTTTGGATATGATAAATCTGACCTGACGCCATCTGCTCAGTCGACGCTTGATAGACAAGCTATCTGGCTGCAGAAATACCCAAGCGTGAGAGTATCAGTTGAGGGCCACTGTGATGAACGGGGAACTCGCGAGTACAATCTTGCGTTAGGAGAGCGTCGAGCTAGCGCGGTAAAAGATTACTTGGTTGCGCGTGGTATTGACGGAGGTCGAATTAGCACCATTAGTTATGGAAAAGAAAGACCAGTCGCTTTTGGTAATAATAAGGGCGCGTGGATGCAGAATCGCCGTGGGGTTACCATCGTGGACTGAGGATGGGTTGTAGATAGTGACAAAAAAAGGCGCCGGCTTAAATTAATAGACCGGCGCCTTAGTTTTGACATAACCCAAGTGTATTTTGAAGTTGCTTTATATTAGTTTTAAAAATATCGGGTAAGAAGAACCATGAGTGCAGTAGGTCTTCGATTGTTGGTTGGTTGCTTTGCGCTACTTGTGCTTGTTATGACTCCTGGTTCCATGTCCTTGGGGCAAAACATCTCAAATAGTGATGTGGTCAACCGTTTGAAACGACTTGAGCAAGAACTAAGGGATCTACACGTGCATCTGTTTGCGGCTGGGGGAGCCACTCAGCAATTGGAGGCCACCAAGGAAAGTTCTAAAATTATTGGATCCACTGAATCGACTGTTATTCCAGCTAATCAGTCCACTTCAGCGGCGCAGACGCTAGTTAAGTTGCAGACTTTAGAGTCATTAGTGCGGTCATTACAAGGTGCCTCAGAGGAACTTAATAATAGGCTTGATAAGCTTATTTCAGATCTCGATACTAGGTTAGCCTCTCTAGAGGCAAATAAACTCCGACAGGAGAGTGCAGTCAATTCGGCAGTGCGAGAGGGTGAGGGGCAAAATCTACCTGTGCAAGGTGGCTCCAGCCAAATCCAAAAAAGCCAGCAGGCTGGGGTGCTGGGTTATATAAGTGGTAATGATTTAAACGATAAAACAAGGTCTGGAGATAATAACTTACAGGCAAATCAAAATTCGCGAGAATCGAACACTGACAACGCGAAGCGCATGAAATTTGGTTCCTTCGTCAGAAAGTCGTCGTTACTCCCAAAAGGCGATCCCAGCACTAGATATAGGCATGCTTTTAGGTATCTTAGTCAAAGAGAATTTGAAAAAGCGGAATTAGCTCTTTCAGAATTTTTAGCGGCCCACCCCGAGGACCCTTTAGCTGGAAACGCAATGTACTGGCTGGGTGAGTCGTATTATACCAGAGGTAGATTCGAAGAGGCGGCCGAGGTGTTTGTATCCGGATATGAGAAGTATCCCCGCAGCACTAAGACTCCCGACAATCTATTGAAATTAGGCTTTTCACTCGTGCGCCTGAAACGGCCGGAGGATGCTTGTATTGCATTCTTGCAATTATTGAGCGAGTTTCCAAAAATTTCAGCGACTACCAAGCGAAGGGCAACCAGCGAAAGTAAACGGATTGGTTGTACTAACTGATAGTGTCGAAGAATCTCTTATCATCTGAACGTGATCTGAAAGCGATAGGTCGGTGCGAGTTTGCAGCTTTGATGACGCGGTGTTATCGATCAACGCCGGGTTGTCATCTGGTAGTTGGTGTATCTGGCGGGGCGGATAGTCTTGCTCTTTGTTTATTGATGAACGAATGGGGGAAAGACAATCACGTTCAGATTACTGCAATAACGGTTAATCATGGAATTCGGAAAGACGCCGCTAAAGAGGCTAGACTAGTTAACCAGTGGTTGCAGGAACGGAAAATATGCCATTGTGTATTGGACATTAATAAACGTATTCCATCAGCTGGGTTGCAAGCGGCTGCCAGAAAGTGGCGATTTACAGCGTTAGATCGATGGTGCAGGGAAAATTCAGCCAACGCTGTACT
The DNA here is from genome assembly GCA_964342575.1 of uncultured Nisaea sp. Lineage (GTDB taxonomy): Bacteria > Pseudomonadota > Alphaproteobacteria > Thalassobaculales > Thalassobaculaceae. Next base: position 7,218 of record CAYFGZ010000128.1, read on the forward strand.
GTTTGGTCATACAATGGAAGATCAAGCCGAAACCGTCTACATGCGAATTCTTGCCGATAGTGGCCCAGATGGTCTAAGTGGAATGGGTCACCATACTCGTGTAGCTGGATTAGCGATACTCCGGCCGCTTCTAGGGATCCCTAAAGCAAGGTTGATAGCGACATGTGTTCAGTTTGAACAGGTTTGGGTTGAGGATCCGAGTAACGAAGACAGAAAATTTACTCGGGTTAGATTAAGAGGACTTGATACGATTTTTACGAAAATCGGTATGGGCAAGAAAGAGCTAGATCGTTTTTCTTCCGCTATGTATAGGGTGCGCCGTATAATTGATGGATATTCTTTATCATTCATGAGGAAGAATGGAGGCATATCCGGCGCTGGTATATCTTGGATTTACGGCCAGGAGTTCGACATCCTGCCAGAGCAATTTTCTATTTTATTGATGACCAGGATACTAGTTGCGATTGGTGGCACCCCATTTCCTCCTCGAACACAAAAAGTGAGGGAACTGTGCGGTTCTCTGCGTAAAGGGGATGAACTGGTTTGTACACTAGCTGGATGTATAATACAGCGAAATAGCAAAGGCGTTATCTGGATTTATAGGGAATACGGTCGTTGTGCATCGTCTACAATGATTTCAAGTAGGCGAAGAAATCGCTGGGACAATAGATTTGAAGTATCTTTCAATAGTGAAACAGAACTACTTATTGGTCCTTTAGGCAGAGATGGATGGAAGCATATAAAAGATAATTATGCTCCTGAGGAGCATGGAATTTTTCGAAAAAACATACCTTTTCTGGCTAAATTATCGATTCCTGTAGCAAGAAAACTTGACGGCACCGTATTGATACCCCACTTTGAAGGGGAACGAGCCGGAGAATTAACAAAACAGGACAGCGAGGTTACCATGCGTTTTATCCCGGATTCTTTATGGATTTGCTCGTTTTTGATGGATCAGGGGGACCTCCAAAAGGAAAACAAGACGTAGGGAATTAAGTTGATTATAATCGGATAACGGAACAGTTTTTTACAAGGACTTTTCAGTGAATAAATATGGCAGAAATCTAGCTCTTTGGGTTATTATTGGTGTTTTGTTAATAGCCCTATTTAATTTGTTTCAGAATAATTCGTCACGGGGTAATTATTCCAGCCTGGCTTTTTCCGATTTTTTGAGCGAGGTAGAGCAAGGAAGAGTCAGCGAAGTGACTATTCAAGGGAATACTATCAAAGGGCATTTCAATGATGGTCGCTCCTTTTCAACCTATGCCCCTAATGACCCGGGAATAGTTGATAGGCTGCGAGCTGGCAAGGTTCGGATCTCAGCGGCACCAAAAGAAGAGGGCCTATCAGGTATACTTGGTGTTTTGGTGTCGTGGTTTCCTATGCTGTTGTTTATCGGGGTATGGATTTTCTTTATGCGGCAGATGCAGGGTGGTGGCGGAAAGGCTATGGGCTTTGGAAAAAGTAAAGCAAAGCTTTTAACCGAAAAACTAGGCCGCGTAACATTCGATGATGTCGCTGGAATTGACGAAGCGAAAACAGAGTTGGAAGAAATTGTTGAATTTCTGAAAGATCCGCAGAAATTTCAGCGGCTTGGAGGGAAAATACCAAAGGGGTGTCTGTTAGTGGGACCTCCAGGTACTGGAAAAACACTATTGGCAAGAGCTATAGCCGGGGAGGCTAATGTACCGTTTTTTACCATATCGGGTTCTGATTTCGTGGAAATGTTTGTTGGCGTGGGGGCTAGTAGAGTTCGCGACATGTTCGAACAGGGGAAGAAAAATGCCCCGTGCATAATATTCATTGATGAGATTGATGCTGTTGGTCGACACCGTGGAGCCGGATTGGGGGGCGGAAATGATGAGCGTGAGCAGACACTTAACCAACTCCTAGTTGAAATGGATGGGTTCGAAGCAAATGAGGGTGTTATATTAATAGCAGCTACTAATCGACCTGATGTTCTTGACCCGGCGCTATTGCGCCCTGGGAGATTTGATCGACAGGTA